>JABXGU010000637.1 GCA_016550415.1 archaeon
ATACTAGAGATGAATTGGTAGAGTAGAAATCAAGAAATTATGTCAAACATTTGAGAGTGAATGTATATCTCAGATTTTTGATTCTGTATCTGATAATTCCTCTTTCTTTATCTCTTTAACCCCAATCATGAAAAGAAATGCTCCAAAGACAACAATGCCGGTTGATAAAAAGAACAAATCACTGATTGCCATGACTGCTGATGTTGAAGGCAAAAATCCTTCTGTAAGATAGAATGTTTCTCTTGATGCAGCAAATACTCCGCCTACAAATGTTGGTGACCCACCAAAGGACAGAGTCCACACAGCATTATATATTCCGAAAAGTTGTCCACGTGTCTCCATTGGAATTAGGTCAGCGGCCATAGCGTAACCAACGGTTAGATAGACTTGGCGAGGGATGCCTCCCAGTGTTGCAACAAGCATCATTGCAGGAAGATTGGCTGCAAATGGGTAAAGAGCTGTGGAAACAGCTTGAATCAGAAATGCCTCATACAGTACAAACTTTCGACCTAGACTATCACCCAAATATCCAGCTATAGGAGCAGCTACAAGCCCGATTCCTGCATTCAGATTCATAACCAGGGAAATTTCAATGGAGGTCAAGTTGAGACTTTCCCTCAAAAATACAGTGAATAAGGAATTGTAACAAGTCCAGCCAACTGTGATTATTGCCCAGCAAGCTAGGAAAATAAAGAAACGTGCATTATGACTGAACACCAATTTGGCAGATACACCCTTTGACCTTTTCGAAGTTCTTTGTTCTTCTATTTCCGGTTCAATTTTAGATTCTGGGACAAGAGCAACAAGAGTAATTGCACTTACAAACATAATGCACGCAGCAATGGGGAAGGCAAAATGAAAACCTGCACTTGGTGCAGGATAATCATAGAGAAAACCGATTAGGGTTAAACCTAACAAACGCCCGATAACGCCAAGGGAATTAATTCGTCCCATTAGTGTTGATCTTTCATGAATCTTTGTCAAATCAGCGAATAACGCAGCCCATCCCGTATTGGACATTGACCAGACGGCTTCGATTATTGTTAATCCAAATATGATAGTCCATGTTGATATTGACGTCCACAGCAGGAGGTACCCAATGCCTGCCGAGGTTTCTCCTATTACCATCAGGAGACGGCGCCGCTTTATTCGATCACTGATGCGTCCCCAGACAAAGGCTTGCATAGTGCTATTGACAAACATTGGTAAGGTGATAACTAACCCGACCTCGATGAAGTTGGCACCAAGATTCTCTACTAGAAAGAGAGTGAGGAACGTGTAGAAGATTGCTCGGCGACCATTCACCATGAACTGAAATGAAGCAAGTCCGATTTGCACTTTGGTCCGCAAAAGAGCATCTCCGGATCAACTTAACAACTGTTCAATGGTATTATTGACGAGTCCTATATCATTCACTATTGTAGTTGTCCCTAGTCTCTTATGAATTCGAAGGCACCACTTCGATAGTAAGACGCAATACTAGATTGAAAATTGATTCTTGCTAGAGTAAGAAATTGCTAGTCTTAGTATTTGAAGAAGCCCTGTTTGGTCTTACGCCCGATATGTCCTTCCTTCACCATCTTTAGAAGAAAGGGATGGGGCGAATAGAACTTGTCATATTTAGAAGCAATTTGCTTTAGTTTTTCAACTACAGCATCAATACCCAATGAATCAGCTACCTCCAACATGCCCAGTGGCAAGTTGAAGCCCAGTTTCAGCGTCTTATCAATGTCAGCAGGTGTTGCGACATTATCATCAACTAATTCAGCTGCTCTATTAATTGCGACACAGACAATCATTTGCCCATCAAATTTGCCTGCTAGTTCCTGAGACCATGACGAGGGTACCTGCCATTGCTTCGTTGGATATTCATAGAAGCCTTTACCTGTCTTGACACCAAGATCACCGCGTTTTACTCGTTCTTCAATGCATTTCGCTACTTTCATTCCCTTGATTCGACTAGCCATGAATTTGAGTACATTATAGGCGACATCGATTCCAACAAAGTCGAGTAATCCAAGAACACCCATACGATTGCCTAAGTTGAAATGAGTTGCAGAGTCGATTTCCTCAATCTTGAATTTACCTGTATCCACGAGTTGACCCACAAAATTCAGTGGGAACATCATCACACCATTTGCTATAAAGCCAGGCACATCTTTATTGCACATAACCGGTTCTTTTCCAATCTTCCGTGTCAGGTCAAAGATTAACTTGGCAACAGCATCTGTTGTTTTTTCGCCTTTGATGATTTCAACTATATTCATCAGTTGAACTGGCGAGAAAAAGTGCATACCTACAACCATTTCAGGTCGTCTGGTGACTTCAGCAATTTCTGTGATTGGAAGTGAACTAGTGTTTGTAGCAAGAATCGTCCCTTTAGATGTCTCCTTATCGAGACCAGCAAAGACCTTATGTTTCAATTCAAGCGTTTCAGGAACAGCTTCAACCACAAGGTCAACATCTTTTACACCCTTAGCACGGTCAGTTTCAGTTTTGATGCGTTGAAGGGTTTCATCATGAACACTTTGAGTAATCCGACCTTTTTCAAGGAGCTTGCCAAGGCTCCACTTGATTTTACCAAGACCGGCTTGAACAAATTCCTCCTTTATGTCAATAAGTGTAACATGATAACCTGCTTGAGCGAAAGATTGGGCAATTCCATGGCCCATCAATCCAGCGCCTATCACTGCGACATCCTTTACATCTTCAACATTCAACTTCGTTCACCATATCTATGCAGAGAATTTGATTCTTAATGTACCCTTAGAGTATATTGGTTGAGCTTTAAACATTCACGTTTCATATTGACCAATACATGAAAATCTTACTTCAATATGGCAATTTATTGCCAATTATTCAAGTTCTATTAGTTCCTCAGTATGTGCTGTTTAGAATCAAGGTATCCCAAAGAGATGTCTAAGAGGACTGAAGAAGAAAATTAGAAGAAATATGAATACTAGGAGGAATCCATAAACTATCTTTACTTTATGATGTTCCCAGAAGCCAGCGTGTAGTCTATGGAGATGTTCAGTTCCTTGACGGTAACGCGCGAACATCCACGGAAGCTGATCAGCAAACTCACCGATTTTATGACTTGTTCCAAAGAATGGCATAATTGATTGGTGTACCTGTGCCCCGTCCTTTACTGTGAGTGGTTCGGGCGTGTTCCAGTTAAACAGAAAATCGATTATTGGGTTTATTCCTCGGATTTTGGCACTTGTTTCGTACCATAATTCTCTCCAGTGGTAGTCACTTGTTATCCATTCAATGTTGCCGGTGCGTGCGTTTACCCAGATGTCTGCTCTTTCCCAATCTGCATGTGGCAGTGGTAGGGTGAATTCAAGGCGCCAGTGCCACACCACTCTAAAGACCCAGTATGTGTCTGCTTCGAGCCAGCTGTTAATTCCTGCAGAAAGATTCTCTTGTGGGAGTTGATCTTTTAGTTCATCAGGGATTGTAAGCCATTCTTTTCCGTTCCAGTAAGTAGGTTCAGGGAAATGTATCCATTGGTCTTTACCTCGAACCATTCCTTTGTAATAGGGATTGAGTTCTCGGCGAGTACTGTAAAGGTAGAGGCTGCTTGTATGGATTCGTGGGGGTCGTCCAAAGTGTTTGGCAAAGAAGTTGAAACGACGACTGAAACTAATGTGTGGGCGTGTCCAGAGTTCGATTTGACGAGGATTGACAACATTTCGAATCACGATACGTTCTTTTTCGCTACTGGGAGGTTCTATGATAAGGTCACATCGATCTTCTCCACAGGGTGTAATGGCAACTTCATGGGGAATGAGGTCTTCGCCAATACCTCGCACATATTTTGATTTGCCTCCAGTACGATCAATGGAATGCATTTCATATTGATTATCTGTGGGGCTTCCACGCCAGTCCATTCGATAAAGACCATGTTCGAAGCGGTTGCTCCAATAGTCGCGGAAAAGATGAGCACGTAATGGTTTGTATACGACTGGTCCATCATGTTTGTCACGTGCCCAGCTTATTCGGATAAGATCAATGAATCCAAGGCGTTGGGATAGCCTAAACCCATTGACCTTTAGTGACACCTTTTTACTAATTTCGAGGGGTCCTAGGACGCGACGGAGTTCACTTTCTAGCTGTTTATGAATTTGTTTGGGCTCGGCTTCACGATAAAGATTAGCTGATAATCGTCTGATTCCTAAGAGAGTAGAACTTGCTGCTTTGAAGTTATAGAGAGCCTCAACCCATTCCCCATGATTTTCATCGTATTTTATGAAATAGTCTGTGACTAGTAGACGTGGTTCCCATGTTTTGGGGTCTAGAAAAATGTCTATTCTGTGATTGGTCCAGCCCTGTCGATATGCAGCACCTAGTGCGGGTTCATGTTCACTCGGTTCAAAGCAGCACCAAAGTCGATAGATGAAATATTCTCCATCGAGTTGCGAATCGCCGATGAAGACTGTTCCATAGAATAGTTCTTGGAAGTTGACACCATTGCGAAGACGAGGAACCGCTAGCTCTTCTGCGGACATGTTTCGTGGTGGCAATTTGACCTTGAGGAATTCGTATTCTCCGCCTACGGGACCGGGAACTGGTACTTCAAGCATGATTTCATTTTCAACTTGAAAGGAGGGACCAGGATGTCGGCTTCGCTTCCCCCGATATCTCAGAGTGAATCGTGAAGGAACATGTTTTAGATACTTTGAGAGTTCCACAGCCATAGAACCCATTGCTATTGTTGGAGAAAGTGTTTCAGGAGTTACATAGTCCTTTGATTCAAATTCAGGTGCAAAACGGGGCACGTATCGTGGCAAATGGGCACCAGTATCATATGTTATACTGAAGGTTTCTTCCCATGTATTCTCAATGTCAGTAGCCCAGTTAGTTTCAGCCTGCAATATTTTAGTGCGACTTGCAATTTTGAAGTAAATAGTTTGTGTGGCGATTGGTTCAAGGGAATTTTCTTCATAGATGCCGAAGGTGACTGGAAATACATAGCCGGGGAGTATATTGCCTTCTCGTGCAGACTTTGTGAAAACAATGAAGAAAGCAGGTACTGTCAGTTCGTCAGTTGAAGAAACAAAGTAGGACTCGCTATCTGGTTTATCCGTTGCGCCAGCTAGAAATCCGATTGGAACTCCACGATTGTCGCCTGACCACATTACCCCAAGCCATGATTGTTCGCCTTCACTCTTTAACTGAAATTCTTCTATTTGGTCAGTTGAAGGCTGCAACTTTTGTTCTTTTTGAACTTGGGATTCTGACAATTGTGTTGAAAGGGGACGGGGTGGACCAAAGGCATCAGCAGGTTTCATGTATTCTGGGAAGTCGCTAAGATCAAAGGCAATGTCATCTGACCCAACATAGAAATGTTTCAATGTTGTTTTTGATGGATCACGCGATGCTGACCATGGCTTGGATATACTGGGAGATAAATGTGGGAGTACACCCATAGGGCGTATTGTTAGGTTTGATTTTGTTTCTTCAGAGATGTTGAGAATTGCTAGTTTGACTGGTGTCTCTGTTTCAAAGTATACAGTAGTTTCTGTTTCAAAGTTTGGAAATACGCCTACGGCAAATTCGCTACCTAAAAAGGATTTTAATTCATCTCTTAGTTGGCCAAGCATTCCAAGTAGTTCATTAGTTAGTTCTTCAGATTGTGAATAAAAGATGGCTTCGCGAGCATATTCAACGGTACGAAGGAATACATTCATTGACCAATTTTGCATGCCCACGTGAGCCTGAAGGAATTTGATGGTTCTGAGTATTTCCTTTGCTGTTTCGCTTCCCTCATATCTGACTTTGTATAATCCAACTAATTCATCGCATACTTCAAGGACTTCCATCAATCGTGCCTGTGTGGGTCGAGCACCATCCACTCTATCAAGACCAATTGTGGCAACAAGATGTTGGCTCCACGTTTCAAGGCAAGTTATGGCATCTCTATACCGACCAAGAAATTCATACAAGTTTTTAGCAAGGATAAGTTGCTGCTTGCCCTGCTCCACATTCCCTTCTTGTATATGAGCTATACCAGCGAACCAATGGCACTGGGCAGCTCGTCGCCTAAGATATTCTGAATCGCGGATTTTTATCCAACTAGTTGAGTTCTCTGATTCCACATCATTACTGGTTCCACGTTGAAGACGGAATGCTTGTGAATATAGTTCAGCAGCTGTAACAAAATCTGCTGATGGAGAAAAAACCCAAAAGGGTAACTCATCTCCTCCCTCCTCTTCTGTTGGATGCGCAAGACATTGCTCGGGGGGCACAGTCCGAGATAATAATGATTGCAGTGTACTCATGTTTTGTCTGAGTTGTCCCTGGCATTGTTTAGCTAGTGCCGCTATCCAGGAGATGTTAAGACTCTTGAATAGATTGTAAAAGTCAGAAAATTTGACTTCTGCCTCCATCACTATTTGGAATAATTCTCCATCCTCTTCAATTCCAAGAAGAGTATAAACTGCCTGACGGAGCTCCTCCTTTGACCCAGGATCTAGGATTTCACCAAATACCCCAACTTTATAGATATCAGTAATAAGTTTCAGACCGATTACTTCTATTCCGATACTGGCGCCTTCACTAAGCCAGCGAAAAATAGTGGCTACTTCATTCATATCTTGGTATTTTTGTATGAGAGCCCAGGCTAGAGTTTCCTTAATCTTTTCAGAAAATTGATGTAATGTATTCATTGCCTTGTAGCTGTCTTCAATCAGATGCATTAGCGCAAGTATTCCTCGCATTGCATGTTCTGGTACCGAGGCGATTGCAACTTGATGGTTGCCCAAACGCTCAAGGAGCTTCAATATTTCATTGGCTGCTTTCTGCTGCAACTCCATGCTCTTCTGACAGGCTTCAGCTATTGACAATCTTGGAAGGTCATGTTTAACTCGCAATAGAGCAAACGCGCCTTCAATATAGTTGGAGACTCGTAAAGCAACAGTAGAAGGTTCATTTGACGAATACTCATTACCAGTCTGTTCAAGGTATTCAGCAAGTGCTTGAAAACGTGTAGATGGATATTGGTCTGAAGGATCTGATATTAGGGAGAGAGCCTTAGCTTCGCACCAGAAGAATATAGTTCCAATCGGAACATAAAGTTCTCGTTGTTCCTGACGCTGACCAATTGCTTTCATAGCTGTTTTGCGAAAGAGTTCAGCAGCTTCGCTAAGCATCTGATGTTCTGCAGGCGAAACAGAATCTACGATTCTATTGAGAACCTGGCTTATTGCTTGACCAATCTGCAAAACTTGTTTTGGGTCGCCTATCTCTTCATAACAACGGTACACTCTGACCATTGCAGGAAGTGGTGCTAAGGGTGAGTCCTCAATTTGCTGTGCCTTGGCCACAATATTGAAGCATTTGGCTGCATGCTCCCAATTGCCAGCGACTCCATACATGGCACCTGCCACATTTAATGATTCTAGAAATTGTAATTGAACGGTTTTTTGAGCTAGGGAAGCTTTGAGAGTACGTTCATCATCTGAAGGATAAACAAAATCGTCATGCTTTATCTGCTCAGCAACGTGTTGCTTTAGTTCCTGCCAACGACTAGCAATCGTTTCGCAATCACGTGCAATGGCGCGAGCAACCTCCTTCGCCAGCTTCCTAGGAGTTGCTGTAGATAGGACACGTTGAAGGAGTTCATTAATCTGGGAAATACAATCTTGAAATACCTGCCGCTTCTGTTTTGGTAAGTGATTTGAGATATCCACAAGAACTTCCTGGGCTTTGACGAAATTTTCTTGGAACTCTTTCAATAAAGCAATATGATTGATAGTAGCCATTGATGGAATCACCTTTGCCAAATCAGCGCAAATTATCAAGCAACCTAATGACTTTGGTAATATTGGCGCCTCATAATCCTTAATGCAGAACAGCGCTTTACCTAAAAAAATCTACTTCAAAAAAATAATGGTGAGTCTGAAAAGGCAATATTCAAACTCACCAAGAGAAAAAACATCTAAACCAAGAGGCTAGAGGATTTCCCTCTACCATAATTAGAGATAGATGCTACCCAATTCGAAGAATATGACCTCGCTGACCTGTAATGATGAGTTTTTTATGACCATCCTTTCTGACCATGCGGTTACCCTTAATGATTAGGCTTGAATTGGGATGTTTCATTACGATACGGTCTTTACTGGCAAGAATGTGAATCTTGCCCATTTCTCTATCCAAAATGATTACGCACCAGCCATGCCGCTTAAGAACAAAGAAATCGTCAAACCGAGATGAAGCTTCAGTTAGATTGCGTTCAAATATTTGCTGAGCTTGTTCTGTTGCCTCATCTTTTGACTTTAATTGATGAAGCTCAAGATCTTTGTTACTTACTGGCAATATGCTTGGAGGAACCCATTCAACACTCATGGAAAAAAGGATGAGACTACCACTCCAGATTAACTCCTGACTTTTTCCAATGGCTCCACGTTTTGTCTCAACAATAGCATCCACGATAACTTTTCCAGATCCAATAAAGACACCACCAACCTCAACACTAGCCCGTATGATTGGAAAATAGAGGCTGCCAGAATCCACCTGAATCAGAGCCTTTTCAGTTCGAGCTATTTCAGCCATTGCATCGACTTTTCCTGCTAATGCGCCCAAGACCAGCTCGCTTTTATTTTCTTTTTCATTTGGACTCGTACTCATTTCATTCATTCCTCTGTTTTCTCGTCAACATCTGATTTCTCTTCACGTCTGGTCTCAGTGCTCATCTGATAATAGAGGTATTCCGCTAGCTTCAGAGCCATTCGGCCAGGTATCGTTATCAAGTACCGTCCACGCACTCGTTCTTGTGTAATGAAACCTGCTTCTTCTAATTGCTTCAAATGATGGGGGAGTGTTCCAGGCGTCAATCCTGCTTCTTGCATCAAATCCTGATGATACCTTGGTTCCTTTGCAAGGAGATAAAGAATCTTGATTCGTTCAGCACTAGCCAAGGGAGAGAGTAAATTTTGTGCATCCTCAGGAGGAACTGGCTCAAGATGCTCATCAGTGCCCTTGCCAACACTGACCTCACCATTATCCAAACGGATTCTTGTTCCATGAGGACCGATGAACACAGAACGTAGAGCTCGATTTGCACTCTTCATAGCATCATGAACAACCATCTGGATATATTCACCAAGTTCCCGACCTTGGTGACCTAATTTGCGGCCTAAATCTCCCAAATCCTCCATAACCTCAGGATCAGGGATTACATGATCGTCCTTCTCTCGCCTAGGACCCTTTTCTTCACCAAGTCGTACTTGAAGATCCTCAATCTGATCTTGAAGCCTGCGTAGCTGTTCTCGGATTTCCTCGTCATCTTTATCGGATTTGTCCTTGTCTTTATCTCTCCTGAACATTTCTTATTCAACACCTAGTAGTTGGTTCTGTACCTGTAGATGGAGTCATACATCTTTTCTCTCATAGTTTTTTCTTTCTTATTCCAGTTTTTCATCGTTTTTGTCTCCTTTCGTTTACTAAACGATATTCGTTCTGTATCAGAAAATATTAGTATGCTAATATAAACTTTTCTATTTTCATCATAACAGCCATTTAGTGCATAAACAAGCCCATAACCGATTAGCCAACCTTAAAACCAACAAGAAAAAATAGTCTGAAGGCGAAGATATTGTGACGCTCAAAACAGATGCAGTCATAGGAGTTGCTGCGTTTCCCTTTTCGACATTTACATCGGATGCACTAATCGAAAATGCAACAGCATCATTACGGGCATCAGACCTTCGAGCTGCAGAATTACTTTGCTTGGGGAATGTTTTAGGGAAACCTCGTGGCGGGGCTCCAGGCTATCCGTCGCAGGAACGTGCTGCGAGAATTGGAGAGCATATACGTGAATTTCATGTTAGCATTCATGGCCCATATGTTATTTCGTTGACAACAACGGATGCAAAACGGCTTCGTAATTCTCGGGCACATATGACTCTTTGTTTGCGTTTGGGTAAAGCTGTTGGTGCTACACATGTTACGTTTCATCCAGGTTCTCGTCGCAGCGGGAGTAGTGTTAAGCAGCGAGTAGTTGCTCTGCTTAAGGAGACTATGGCTAGATGCGAGGAGGAGGACATCTCAGTGGTTCCTGCGCCAGAGGTTGCAGGCAAAATAGCTGGCTTTGGTAGTTTCAAAGAGATGTGTGATGTAGCTGGAGAGGCTGGTTGCCTTTTCTGTTGGGATGTTGCACATGATTTCGCTAGAGGTGGCGACGTAACAACAGAAGAGGGATTGCTTCGTCGTTTGGAATTGATTGAACGCTCCATCGATCTTAGTCGGTGGAGGTTGCCTATTCATATCTCTGGGATTTGGGCGGGGCGTCGTGGAGAAATCCGTCATGCCCCCTTGGATGGTGGCAGTGGCGTACCTTGGAAGTTAATCCTGTCAGTGTTGCGGGAACAGCAGTTTCTTGGTAAAGTGACTATGATATGTGAATCCAAGTCGGAAGAAAAAGATAATATGAATTGGCGTGTGGAGGAGGCTTTGAAAATAAAGGGCTTCATTGATAGTCAGCGAATTGAGAAAAACTATGAGCCTTCACGCCCATTACTTGATAAGTTCTTTTCAAAATCCGAGGAGGAAGAGTCTGGCTAAAAGGTCATATCGGGTTTGGTCTCTGGTAGTGCTTCTTCGGGAATGCCCATTCTGAGTGCTTCCTTGATTATGTCAAGGGCTTTTTGGCGATTAGTGGGGTCTATGGCTACCATGCCATAGGAGTTAACACCGAGGATTCGTTGGACAAGGGCAGGTGGAAGTGCGCCGGGAAGGTCTTGTTTATTTGCGATGGCAAGAAGTTGAGCGGATATCTCTTTTCTTCGGATGAGGTCGAGGATGTCTTTGCTGTTGAGGACGTTTTCGAGTGTGGAGTCGGTGACAAGCAGGATGATGCGGCTGCCTCTGAAATAGAGTTCCCAGAGTTTTCTGAAGCGGTCTTGACCAGCGAAGTCCCATGTGGTGATTTCGTAGGTGCCAATGCGTGCGCCTTCGATTTTTTGGATGTCGATAGCAATTGTGGGAACATAGGCAGTGGGTGGCACACCACCGTTGAGTAAGGTGACCAAAGTTGTCTTTCCCACGCCTCCGTATCCAATGATGCTGACTTTCAGAGTGGTTGTGACATAATCATCAACATTTGCTAGGAACGTATCTAATTCGACTTCGTAGGTGATAACGCGACGGAATTCGTAGGTGACCTTCTCTA
>JABXGU010000638.1 GCA_016550415.1 archaeon
AAGGGACTTGTAATAATCTTACTGGGTCTTTTCTGTTTGTCTCTAATACCGGTTATGGGTCTTTCATTTACGACTAATTCAGGTCCTCTTGAAGTGAAAGCTATCCATTCACGTAATTGGTCTATGAATCCAGTTACACTTCGTTATCCGGGACAGTTTCATGATTATGACGAAATGGAAGAAGAAATCACTTATTTCCATACACAAGCTCCAGATATCATTGACCTCGAAGTCCTCGGACAGAGTTTTAATGGATTAAACATTACTTGTCTTCGAATTACGAACGAGACAGACACTCGACAAAAAGCAAAAACCCTTGTAGTGGCCCACCATCATGGTCGCGAACAAATCACAGTTGAAGCAGCTCTGCGATTCATTATGCGGCTGATTAACAATTATGGGATTGACCCAATACTTACTGAGTATGTGAACACTCAAGAAATCTATATTATCCCCAGCTTGAACCCTGACACGCTGGAACACGTCGTTAACCAGGGAAATTATTGGCTTCGAAAGAACCTCCGACCCTTTGACCATGACTTAGACGGCGAATTCGACGAGGATGGCTATGAAGACATCGACGGTGATGGAACCATATCAGTTTTTGATGTCTATGATGCTTCACTAAATTACCTGTTTTCCTATTTTGAAGGCATCGACAACGATGGTGATGGAGAAAAAAATGAAGATCCTGTCGGATACGTGGATTTGAACAGGAACTATCCCAGTGGCTTTGGGAATGAGCCTGGTTCATCTTCTGATCCTTATCATGATGCGTACCGTGGCCCTTCTGCTTTCTCCGAGCCTGAAACGCAAGTTTTTCGCGATTTTGTATCCCAGCACCGCTTCGCGATGGCTTACTCCCTTCATTCCGGTATTAACGCCACCTATTTTCCCTCAGATCAATTAGAGAACTGGGTTGAACCAGCACTCTACAATATTGTCTACAATGATCTTGAAGGTCTCCTTCCACCTTGGTGGAATGATGATGTGGGTTATGCTTCTCCGTCGGATCGAGGTATCTATGAAGACCTAGCAGCGGGTTATTACGGCTTATGGCAGGATTGGATGTATGAGGAGCGAAATACAGTGGTACCCATTTGTTTTGAAATATTTCGCAATGCTTCATCAGTTAGTGGAGATGCAATAACTGTTATTGCTGATAATGCAACTCATTATATTGAAGAGTGGACCGGCATTTATGGATATTTTAATCCAGTCTCTCAAGGCATAGATGCGCTTTGGACTGACATTACTCCTGCCTTTGATTATCTCCTCCAATTAACACCACGTTTGACTGCTGTCTTAACCAGTGCCACTTTTGGAAACGATACGATCACCGCAACGATTAATATTCACAATCTCAGTCCACGACTTAGCACCATCGACGACATTGAATTTTGTAACACCAACGGTCTCTTACTCCACACTTTCCCTGTCATTGCTGCAGCTCAATCTGGACCCATTTCACTCACGATCTCACAAACTGACCTAGGACCGAATAATACTCTGCTAATCGGTAACAACTACACTGGTTACATCCATCTTGAACTCATACCGTTAATTCCACCACCTATCCCTGGCTTCCCAATCACCTCCATTATACTAGGCACAATCGCCGCAATGGGTATACTAATCATTTTACGAAGAAAACGCGACTAATTATACAATAATATCTACTAACAACTCGAAAAGGGATTAGGTCATTATCCCCAACCATTAGTTTTGAACCAGTTAACTATACCAATTTCATTTCAAAGTTATTTTCGCGATTTCTTGATATATTCTGGGATTGCTGTACCACAATTGCCACAAAATTCTTCAGTCCCCACCAGTTCACTTTCGCAAACAGGGCATTTCTCGAGAGGGATATTTTCATCAACCTGC
>JABXGU010000639.1 GCA_016550415.1 archaeon
AGCTGGTCTAGATCATCTATATTAAACTTGAACCCCTTTAACTTTTCATCTATCCGACGCATTCCACGAAAAGATTTGAAAATCAGAAAGCTTCCGATAACCACAAAAATTACTACAAGAAAAAGGAGTGCAGCAATGAATGGCAGAACTTCAATGAAAACATAATATCGTGAAGTGGTAATAAGGATGGTAAGAATGGAGAGGGCGATTGCAAAGATAGCAATTCCTGTTCGCAATTCAGCCAGGTGACTGCGGCGAATCGCTTCTAAAGTACGAACAACAGCCATCGTTGTTCGCAATGGTTCAGTATTTTTTTGCTCCTTAAGTGACATTTTCTTGCCTCTTGAATTGACATTTTCTATTTTTTCTAAGTTTGAATCGCTTCAATCCCTAGTATTTCGCACAAATCAAGTAGTTCTTCGACCACATCTGCATAAACCATATGGAGGTGGTTAGAACGTAAGTGTTGAATAAAATAATCCGGATCTCCATCTATGTGAACGAAGGCATGGGGCCATCGATCTCGGGCTTCTTTGAAAGTCTCTTTAGGTTGAATAAATGCTTCACCTGTAGCAATTTGCATAACATATTCCCCTGCATAGCGGCTTAGTCGTGCTAGCGTTACTTGGCCTTCTTTGCAACAAAATGTTGGACAAGCACCACTGGCGGCTCCCATGTACTCATATTGAGGGTTCCACTCAACATCTTTTGGTGAAGCAGCCAGTTTTGATGCAATTGTTCCACAGTTTACTAGCCTTAGTTGGCCTGTAGAGAGATCTAAGTCATTTACATCAGCAAATAGCACAGGTTGGTCACTAAGCAGATGTAAAATTCGCATTGTGAGAGCAGCATTCATGTCTGCCTCACAGGCTATCATAATTCCATCATCAATTAGAAAAGAGAGCGCCATACATCCACTAACGTAATTATCAATAAACTCGGGTTGACATTTAAACCCACCAAAAGTGTAGTTCTCTGACTCCATAATGTCTTTTAGGGCTAAATATAAGCGAACACTCTTTTCCAGAATATCCTCTGAAACGTTGATTGCTCCATATGTTTTCTTTGCCCAATTCATTTTGGCTTTTACTGGTTTGTCTGGAATTTCTCTAGCCTTAAGATATGCTCGAAGCATATCGACATGTTCAATTTCAGTACCAAATATACTTTTGACTTGACTGTAATCAACAGCAGCAGTAACCATTCCCATAGTTTTACCACCAATGACAACAGCTTTACTACGCGCTAAATCATCATAAGTCATGGCAGCTCGACAGTAGCTGACTATTGGTGCAAGGACAGCAGGACTATCAGGTTCACCATAAACAAAACGATGTACTAAACCCAGTTCATCAAGACTTCCATGTGCTATTGCAGCACCTACAAGGCTAAAGGCTGCTGGGCTACGATAACCATAAACAATACTGGGCAGACCAGTTGCCTGAACTGCAGAAACAACCATTGGTGCATAGATCCAAGTTCCAATATTGTAGATAATACCATGAATGTGATCATGCGCCATGTCCTCTGCAATCCGAACAGTATCTTCCATAGTTAAGACAGGGTCATCTCGAGAGACTATATTCAATTCTCTGGATTGTAACGCAGCAAGTAATTCTTTGTGTGCTTGCTTGGCAATATCAATTTGTTCACGAGGTAACGACAAGGTAATGAGTCCAATTTTTGGTTTGAGCAATATTATCCCTCACTAATTGGAAATCATCTTAGGCGGCTATTGCTTATATGAGTAATAATAAAAGCGTTTCACAATGGTTCATCAAAACTCCCAAACCGATATCCGCTGAGATCCAAAGTGATATACTTGTAGCCTATTGCCTTCAGCTCAATTGCAATTTGGTGGAAAACCAAAGGCTGAAGAATTTTTACAAACTCTTGTGGTGCTATTTCAATTCGTGCTAGGTCTCCATGATCACGCACTCTCAAAATTCCCACTTGGACGATCTCTCGAATTTTTTCTTCAGCTTTAGCAATCCGAGCCAATCTTTTGACTGTAAGGGCTTCTCCATAGGGAATTCGTGTAGCCAAGCAGCTGTTTGGTGGTCTATCAGCAATTGGGAGCTTCAATCGTTTGGCGAGTTTTCGCGTTTCGGTTTTAGTGATGCCCACTTCAAGGAGCGGACTTCGAATTCCCAGTTCCTGCAAAGCTCGGAGTCCTGGCCGATGCTCTTGTAGATCACTTGCTGTTGTGCCATCAACAACAACTGCTAATCCCATGCGGTTAGCTAGCAATAATGC
>JABXGU010000640.1 GCA_016550415.1 archaeon
AAATTAATATAATGAAATTAATATGGTTACACGGCGGATTCACCATTATGGAGAAGGAGTGAATGACACTAGATGAAGAATCAGAGTTAGTTGAACTCATCAAGAATTTCGCGTTCGATACCATAACCCATTTGGGTGAACTCTCGAAAGTTCTCGGACAAATCCTTGAAGAAGTAAAACAGCTTCGACAGAAAATTGTGTAAGGGATCCAGTTAGGGTCCCCCACTCTTTTGTTTTATATCACTAATTTAGTCTAATAATATCAATTTCTATTGAGTAGTGTAAGCAACTCTATGGCTCTCCTTTTATTGCCCTGATAAACCCGTACGAAACTAAGAGCGAGTATCAAGCTCACTAGTAACCAAAAAATAAGCCAAAGAAATTATTTTTGGATTTTAGAAAATCCAAGGGTGGAGTGAATATTATCATTGGAAATTATTATACCCGACCAAACCGGAACGTCAGCGTACTCGGCACCTCGTCCGCAGTGTTGTACCCCTGTTCCTGCAGTTCATGGTAATAGGCGCTATACACAATGACTTTGATCGGTGTACCATGGTACACCAAAATATACGAGTTATTTTTTTTATGTTTATTAAATCAGGTGTATTTTCTTCATTTAAGAATCAGGGTATCAAGCATTGGTAAAGCTCTTATAAGGCATAGTTTGGTTCGCATACCTGTGACATTCGATCTTGTCGTAGCTGGAAAACTCGCCATCGATGAACTTTCATTTGAAGGATCTGATCCTACTACAGTGCTTGGTGGGTCTGCTACTCATGTTTCTCTGGCTGCTGCCACAATGGGAAGCAATGTTGCGATCGTATCTGCTATTGGTGATGATTTTCCTTCTCAGTACCTTCAAATGCTTCGATCAAAGGGTATTGACCTTTCTGGAGTTGTGCAGCGTAAAGGGCGTTCAGCGCATTTCTGGGCAGATTTTAATAAGGATGGAACCATGAGGAACTATCGCTTACATTTTGGGGTTGGTAATCAGCTTTCACTTCGTCACGTTACGAGACTCACAAAAGATGCTAAAGCGGTACATCTTGGCATTCTTCCTCCCCACCTTCAAAGAAAGTTGATTAATCGTGTCTATGGCACAGGGAAACTCTTGAGTATGACTACGATATTTCATCAAGCTAAGACACTACGAGATCAAATTCTGCCCCAATTACCGTATCTTGATGTGTTATTCTTAAATGACAGGGAAGCTTTGTTTCTTACAGACACAGAAGATGTTACTAGGGCAATAAGGCAATTAGGTAAACTCTTACCCCTGGTAATCGTGACACAGGGGCGAAAGGGTTGTTTAATAAACCAACAAGGCATAATTCAGCATGTCTCCAGCTACCCTGTCAAAGAGGTTGATGCAACAGGGGCAGGTGACAGTTTTGCTGGAGCATTTTTGGCTAGTTATCTACACAATAGAGATGTGATAATGGCGGCAAAATGGGGGAATGCTGCGGGTGCCCTTAATGTTCAAAAAATTGGATGTAAGTACCTTGTAGAAGCTACCTATCAAAACCTAGAAGACTTAGTGTAAATAACGCACCAATCATTTTATTCTGACTAACCCATATCTACCACTAATGGTTGATGCAACAGTTGACAATTTTTTACTCAGTTGAATGCAACAACTGGCAACTTATTAGAGAATGTTTAGGTCAACAATAAGTGAAATGGAAGGAAGGAGTTATACTTCATCCTTTCCTTCAATGAATAATAGAATAGTTGCAACAAGGCAGAGAATTGACCCAACCCAGCCAAACCACCAGCCGCCAATTCCAGCGATGACGCCAAAA
>JABXGU010000641.1 GCA_016550415.1 archaeon
AATTCGGGGCGAGAAAATTTTCATCGTTGCAGGTGCACGTCCATCGATTCCTCCCATTAAGGGTTTGGATACTATTGACTATCTGACCAATGAGACGCTTCTCACTTTGACAAAACTTCCAAAGAGTGTTGTAATCGTTGGAGGTGGCTATATAGCAGCTGAATATGGTCACTTTCTTGCTGCTATGGGCTCGAATGTGACAATGTTACAACGTGGTCCACGATTGATTCCTCGGTCTGAACCTGAAATATCAGAGGTGCTGAAGAATGCTCTTTCCAAGCGGATGAAGATTCACACCAATACTGAAGCGGTGGAAGTCAAAGAAACCAGTAAAGGTAATACAGTCGTTGGTAAGAACAAGAAGACAGGAAAGAATCAGGAATTTTTTGGAGAGCGGATACTGGTAGCAACTGGTAGACGATCTAATGCCGACGTTTTACGGGTCGAAAAAACTGGTGTTAAAACCGATAAGCGAGGTTTCATAATTATCAATGATTACCTGGAAACAAGTAAGCCACATATCTGGGCTTTAGGTGATGTGACTGGTAGACACATGTTCAAGCATGTTGCCAATCGAGAAGCTCAAATTGCTTGGAATAACAGTATGTCTGACAAGAAGGAGAAAATGGAATATCATGCAGTACCCTATGCTGTCTTTTCATACCCACAAATTGCAGGAGTTGGAATGACTCAGGAAGAAGCAGTGCGTGATCAGGAAATATTGATTGGAACTGCTAAGTATTCTGATATTGCTAAGGGTGAAGCAATGGTGGAGGAGGACGGATTTGCCAAGGCAATTATAGAAAAGGAAACCTACAAGATTCTAGGATTTCACATCATTGGGCCATATGCGCCCATTCTCATCCAAGAAGTAGTAGATATCATGGCTTTAGGTGGAAACATGTGGATGCTAGCACAGGGGATGCACATCCATCCGGCCTTAACTGAATTAATCGTATCAACACTGGGTAATCTACATGATCCAACACATGCACACCACAATCACTAACCGGATGATGTGAAATAATTAGTATAGATCTGAATTAGATGGCGATGCAGGTTTCAGTTCGTGTTACACCATCTATGTTATGGATGCCTTCCATTAGTTGGCGTAAATCCTCTGTCGAAGGAAGGACTGCATAGGCGATTACATCGTATGGACCTGTTACTACGTTGGCTCGTTCAACCAGTGATATCTTCCCTATTGCTTGTGCCACATCCCAAACCTTCCCTGCCTCAACACGAATCAGCACATACACTACTACAGGAATTTCAACAAACCTCCCATCAGAAATATTCTGCCGTATCCAATGTTTAACAGTATTTCCCTATTGGATTAGTGCAGTGGACGACTTCATTCGGATCCTGGCATAACAGGTAATTGATCCATTTTTGTCTTTAGCGCTTCGAGTTTTTCATCTAATTCTTTTTGCATGGCATTAATGCTTAACACAATCGTACCATCTAGGCTTTGTTTCTCAGCTAGCATTGACGCATCCTGTTCAAGTCTTCCTGCGACTGAAATCATATCAACTAGCCGCTGAATCATGGATTTGAGTAAGCTATCAGCGTCGCTTACGATAATACGGGTTGAACGGAAAATGGTGTCGATATTAAAGATATCGAAGCTTTGAGGCTTCTCTTTAAGTTCATTAATGACATCGGTTGTGAAGGATTGGAGAAAGAGTGAGCTGAGCTTGTCTAGGGCGTAGTTGATTTCAAAATCATCATGGTCATGTGAGGTGATGAGAGAAAAGATTAGGTTCTCATAAACAAGAAAGGCAACTTTTGCT
>JABXGU010000642.1 GCA_016550415.1 archaeon
TGAAATGGAGGGCTAATAGAAAATATTACGTCTACGACTAAACCACTTAGCAAGCTCCATGCCGACAATTGTGGGTAGAGCGAACATGAAGGCGATTAGCCAATCCAGTTGGGCAAGTGGGATGAAATCAAAGTTGATACCAAAATCAGCTAGAATTATTGAAACTTCTGGGATATACATTAGTCCCCAGTGCATGAGGAATACGAATCCTATGAGAATGTAGATGAGGATGAAGCTCTCACGGCGTATGGATCTGAGAATAGATTGGTTAATTCGGCGTATGCTTAGAATCATTAGGGATTCAGCGAAGAGAAGTACGGTAAGAGCCATTACCCTGGCTTTTTGTTCAGCTGCTAAACTGAATGGTATTAATTCTGTGCTACCTGGAAGGATTGCGCTCCAAGTTAGGTAGTAGACGAAGGAAACACCTAGTAGAATGAAGAATGAATTTAGAATTAGATAAGCTCCTAAGCGACGGCTTATGAGACCTTCAGTGTCGCGAGGTTTCTCTTGCATTACATACTTGGAGGTTCGGTCAAAGACTAGGGCAAGCCCAGGCCAGGTGTGACTCGTGATAGTGAGGAAGATATGCTGCCAGTATGTGAGGAATTGTATTTGAGGAAAAAGTAGAAAGGTTCCAAAGAAGATGACGGATTCTGCAAGATTAATTGATATGTAGAAGAAGATCATCATGCGGATTTTGTTAAAGAGACCACGACCCTGTCGAACACCATCGACGATGGAGGTGAAGCTATCATCAGCAATAATCATGTCTGAGGCTTCTTTGGCGACATCCGTTCCTGTGATGCCCATTGCGATGCCTACATCACTTATACTCAAAGCAAGGGCATCGTTTACCCCGTCACCTGTAACTGCTACTGCATGACCTGCATCCTTATGACGTTGAACAATTATTTGCTTATCATCTGGATTTACACGAGCAAAAACTCGAATATGCAAGAATTCGTCATCATCAACTTGAGTGATTTCTTCACCCTCTACCGCGATTTCAGATTCATCAATGATTGCTAATTGATTCCCGATGGTCCGAGCGGTTTCGAGGGCGTCACCAGTTATCATGATAGTGTTAATACCTGCATTAGCACATTCCTTAACAGCCTCACGAACCCCTTCGCGAGGTGGGTCTACAATACAGACAAAGCCAACATAAGTGAGGCCCTGCTCAACACTATCACGTGACTTTGGACCTGACCTCTTTGGGAGCTCATCCTCCTTAAGACGACGGACGGCAAAGGAGAGAACACGATTTCCACGAGCTGCAAAGGTATCGACTATTTTTGAAATTTCATTTGCACGCTTCTCTGTGAGTTGACGTGCATTTCTGTCATCTCCAATGTGTGTGCACCTTTCAAGAAGAACATTTGTTGCACCCTTAACAAATGCAACATAGTCTCCACTAGGATGAGTAAACACACGTGTCATTCGTTTCAGTGTTGAATCAAAGGGGAAGTTCAATACCAGGGGGTATGAAGTCTTTAATGCGCTCTCAACAATTCCACTTTTTCGTAGAAGTGCAAGGAGTGCGGCTTCTGTAGGATCACCAACTGCTCTCCACTGAACCTGACCTCCATCGGGAGTTTCCTCAGTGACAAGTTCAGCATCATTGTTTAATCCGCCAATCCTAATAATAAGACCAAGTCGATCATAGGATTTTATGTTGATAGGTTCTTTTTCAAAGGAGTCAATGGAATCAGGATTCCCTTTGATATGGTATAATTTTCCCGTGGGTGCGTAACCTTTACCAGTGGCATGGAAAAGATCTTCTCCATCCCATACAAAGCTTACCATCATTTCACTTCGCGTAAGAGTACCAGTCTTATCAGTACATATGACGCTGACCCGTCCAAGACTTTCTACCGCCGAAAGGTCACGGACTATTACTCCACGTGAAGCCATCATCAGGACTCCGGTGAGAAGCACAATAGTGGTGAGAAGTGGAATGTTTATTGGCATAATAGTCATAGCAGTTACTATTGCCCGGTTAGCAAAATCCCCAAATAACGCAAGTGTCAAGTCTCCTGTCAATAATGGAGGTATTATGCGGGATGCGAGAGACACGAAAAGGAGAACGATTGCACCAGCACCAAGAAAAAGGGCAAGCCGATTCACTTTCCTTCGAAGTGGAATGTCACCAGTATTTAGAGTTTCAAGACCTTGACTGATCTTACCGATTTCAGTGTCTTGTCCTGTTGCTGTAGTAATATAGTGTCCTGAACCTGTGGCTACAAAGGTGCCTCGAAATACCATATTGTTTCGAGCATGTAAAGGTGTATCAGCAGGAAGGGGAGCCCTCATTGAGGATTTAAGTATTGAATTACTCTCTCCTGTCAATGATGCCTCCACTATTTGTAAATCACTAGCTTCTGATAACCGTCCATCTGCAGGGATACGGTCACCCTGAGTGAGGACAAGAAGATCACCAGGCACAACCTGGGTTGTGTCGATTTCATGCTTTGAACCATCGCGAATTACAACAGTGGTATCAGCTGCGAGAGCTTGAAGGGCTTCAAGTTTCTTCTGTGCACGAAACTGCTGAATGATGGCAAGCCCGGCATTGAAAGCGATGATAATTGCCCACATGTAAGATTGCCCGATTGCAGAATTGATACCGAAAGAGAAACCCACCAAAAACAATGCTAAAATACTGATAATGTAAATCGTGATGAGTCCGTTGAAGATTGGTGCAAGGTAGACACGCCAGAAAGAGCCACGAATTCGAGGAAGGGAGTTTGGACCATAAAGTTCAAGCCGCCTTCTAGCTTCCGCACTCGATAAGCCTTGCACATCATCTGTGCCCAAATAATGGGTAAGCTTGACAAGAGAAAGACTATGAGGCTCATTGACCTTTTCAAGTTCCAATGTAGAGCCCAAATCCTTCGACATCCAAGTTCCCATACTCCGAGTGTATCCAAGGCTTAAAAGTCAATTGTGCCTTCAATCTCTTTCATTTTCAGAAGAGGCTGAAGTGTATTCACGCATTGTAGTAGCCATCTGTTTAAGGCGCTTATCCACTAAATCATTAATTGTGCCCGAAGGAAAGTTTCCATCAGATTTGCGTTTCCCTGCAGGGATACCAGTAAGCAATTCTATACCTTCATCAATGGTTTCAATGGCAAAGATATGGAATTTGCCCTTTCGGACTGCTTCAACGACCTCATCCTTTAACATCAGATTCTGAATATTTGCCTTGGGAATAATGACACTTTGATTTCCTGTAAGACCAACTGTTTTGCAGAGTGCAAAGTAGCCTTCGATTTTTTCATTGACCCCACCGATGGCTTGAACTTCACCATGTTGATTAACAGAACCTGTTACAGCGAATCGCTGCTGGATAGGCACACCTGATAAAACTGAGAGGAGAGCATACAATTCAGTGCTACTAGCGCTATCTCCATCTACACCGCTATAGCTCTGTTCAAAGACAAGGCGGGCAGAAAGGCTTAGGGGTTTATTGCGACCAAAATTTTCTGCGACATAGCCACTGAGGATTAGGATTCCCTTAGTGTGGATAGGACCACCCAGTTTGGCTTCGCGCTCAATATCAATGACTTTTCCACGTCCGGGTGCGACACTGGCTGTAACACGTGAAGGACGTCCGAAGGAGAAATCACCCAAGGAGAGAACAGAAAGTCCATTCACCTGTCCTATTGCTTTTCCTCTGGTGTCAATTAGAATAACTTCTTTTTCAATGAGTTCACGGATTTTTTCTTCGAGTAGATTGGACCTGTAAATTCGCTCCTCTAAGGCGCGTTTGATATGTTTCCGATTGATTGTTCGCTTCCGCGCCCTTTTTGCGTAAAGGTTGGCTTCACGAATGATATCAGCAATTATGCTGAAGCGTGTAGATAGTTTAGATTGATCTCCTGCAAGACGACTGCTGTAATCAATCACTTCAGCGATGGCAGAGACAGTTAGTGGACGCAATTTTTCTTTTTTATGGAGAGCACAGATGAAGGAGCCATATATTTTCACATTTTTACGTGTTCTATCCATGGTTGTATCAAAATCTGCTTTGACTTTGAAGAGTTCACGAAAATCAGGATCCAATGTGTATAGTTGCTGATAGAGTAAAGGGTCACCGACAATGATGACCTTTACCTTCAATGGGATAGGCTCAGGGCGTAATGTCTTCACGGTGAGGAAGCCCATCTGCTCTGATGGTTCCTCGATTACAATCTGTTCGTTTTGAAGAGCTCGTTTCAGTGCCTGATAAGAAAGGGGAGATAAAAGTAAATCACGGATAGGAATTACTAAGTATCCTCCATTGACTTTGTGCAGTGCACCTGGTCGAATCATGGAGAAGTCTGTAACAAGAGCGCCAAAACGTGATTCTTTTTCTATGCGACCGAAAAGATTTGAATAGGTCGGATTGTGCGCAATAACAACTGGTGCACCTTTCAAATCTGCGTTATCAACAACCAGATTAGCACGATACCGCTTCGCAAATTCATCGGGAGATATTTGTTTAGCTGATTGAGCAGATGGCATTCCAGGTGGTAGGCGTCCAATGAATTGGTTAAGATGTTCGCCGATATCCTTTGCCATAGCATGGATAAACTCAATGACCTTTGAGAAATTGGCATAGTTTTCTTCCAGTTCATCGATGAGAGGTTCGAGACGAAACTGAACAGCATCCTCTTCCATTTTCTGAAGGTCCTTTCTCATCTTTCTCTCTAAGCTTCGTACTTTACGGAAAAGTGAACGCAAATCTTCCTCTAGGACGTCACGACGACTTTCAATCTCTTTGCGAACAGAAGCAGGCAGCCCGGCAACCTTATCTGGTGTCACAGGTTTGCCTTCAACAACTGGCACCATCAACAGACCAGTCTGGGTTCCTTGTAGGACAAAGCCTGCCTTCGCAGCCTTCTGCTGCATCCTCTCACTCAGCTTATCCCTTTCCGCTTCAAAAACACGAGTCCGTTCTTCTCTCTGATGAGCATATTCCTCGCTTTCAAGCATCTGTGTAATGGCAGAACGAGCTGATTCAATGAAAAGATTAAGATCAGAGTCCAACTGCCTACCCTTGCCAGCCGGTAATTCCAAAGCACGTGGTTGATATTGGTCTTTAAAATTTGAGACATAACACCAGTCTGAAGGTTTTAACTCTTTCACAGCTAACTCTTCAAGAAAACCCATTATAGCAGTAGTCCGACCTGTTCCTGGAATACCCGCCACATAAACATTGAATCCTAAATCCTCGATTTCCAAACCAAACTCTAATGCCCGTATCGCCCGTTTCTGTCCTACAATCTCTTGCAACGGAACAAGCTCATCACTTGTACGACATTCAAAATGATCCAATTCACAGGTCACACGAAGCTGCTTCGGACTTAATTCTTTCA
>JABXGU010000643.1 GCA_016550415.1 archaeon
ATTTTGATCGTCCAGGACAGGCACCTTGTGCGATTGGACAGAAGGGCACCAATAGTATCCTCCACAATTTTGACTGCTGCAATGGTTATTCTTGCATAAGCTTTTTGGTGTTATAATTGGGGTTTTCAGAATTAGAATGGCCAGGTGAAGTCTTCTGAGGCTGTTGCTGCTTTTGCCAGTTCTGCCAAAAGAGAAATTAAAGACGAAACATCATAGTCGATTCCTTCTCCAATAATTTTGACACGCTCAGATCCTGTGGAAAAGGCTGCAACAGGATTCCATGCCTCAGGCCATGAAGGTACTGTTTCTAGCTGTATGAGGGTTTGTTTTGGTCCAGCTGCGTGAGTAACGAGTAGGGGAACAGTGGGCAGTGTAAGCAGATAGCTTTCAGGGAGAAGTATATCATCAGCACCACTTCGTACGACTTGTAGTGGAGGGAAGAAACGTTTTCCGACCTCCTTTTCAATTGGGAAGGGAATAGCTTGGCAGAGACTAGCCTCGACTTGTTGGTTAAAGGGGCTAGTTTCCAGTGATTCACGGAGAAGAACAGCAGTGGTAATGAATTCTGTAGGGTTGGTGACAAAAGCAGGGAGTCGTGGGGCAGGTGATCGTTGAATAATGAAAGCTAAATTTGGATTAAAACCCTCGGAGCCAACTCCTGAATTTTGGGGGTTGAGTATCATTCTAAGTGAGAAGGGCAGAATTGGGAGTGGTTCTACTAGTGTTGTAACTGTGAGCTTGTTAGTAAAGGGACGAGTAAAGTACAGGGTGTCGAAGGGGTAATCAGGTCCTAACCGAACAACAAGTGTGTAGCCGCCAAAATCAATACGTTCAGGGGTTTTCCCACGCATTTCGAGATCAACAGCTGCTTCAGCTGTAGATTTTATGTGTTCATATGCATTGGGTAGAACGAGCAATTCAGGTTTGCCCACCATGTAGGGCTTAACCCGGCTTAGAAGATGTTCGAGGAGCTTAATGTGCTGGTTGGTGGCAACTCTGTCAAGTAGATTGAAAAGTTCAGTTTTCTGCTCCCTCAGAATTTCCATCATCGCACATATCCTGCACTGTTCTCTTTAAGAGAATGAGCCAGTAACTCTTCATTATCCTTTCGATAAGTTGTGTCTCAGTATCTCAATGATTTTTCTGGAATTAGGCTAGGATTCTAAATCTGTAAGATTAAGTTCAGAGAGTTTTTTCGGTGAAGGACGTCCAGTCTTTAAAGACCAGTCCCTGAACTTGTAATAGTCATTAAGTTGGCGCTTAACATCAGGGACAAGACCTCGCGTGCCACCTGTTTTAAGGGGCTTGAGAAGGTGAGGAGGTATTGTATCATCTTCGGGTTTAAATCCGAGTTTTAGATTCATAAGTCGCTTTAAGTTGATGATACGTTCACCAATGTGCATTAAGTCTTGAGGTGTTGTGGAGACACCGGTTACAAAACTATAGAATTGGGCTATTTCGGTGGGAGTGAAAGTGGAAAATAAACAGATGATTAGAGAGTTTGTGACCATACGCCAGTTCTGATTCAACGCAGTGAGTTCTCCCATCCCTTCATCAGTTTGTGGATCATCAGCGTCAATGCCTAGCTCAGGTATAACCTGTCCGGATAGCACCCAGTACATATCAGCATCCAAGTGGCTTCCCCCTCTAGGACTTGTAGCGTAGGCTGCAGCCATGCCAAAAAGAGCCCTGGGTCCCCAACATGCCAACTCCAATCCCTTAACGTGAACGGCTGCCCCTTGAGCATTATAGCGTTCACCCAAAGTTCGGGTACCTTCAGCTAGTAAGTCGCCAAAGCCTTGACGAGCCGCAATTTGTTTGATAAGGGTGTGCTGCGCTTGACAATCACCCCAATTAAGTTGCATACCAACATCCTTTGCTGTGATTTTTCCCTGCTCCATGAGATAATGGGCAAAACCAATTGTCGTGCCACAGCTTATTGTGTCCAGACCCAAATCGTCGCAAAGTTCGGATGCGTATATTACAGCTTCAAGATTATCACACAGAATCATCGAGCCCAAGGCGCAAAGAGTTTCATATTCTGGACCAGATGTACGGGGTAGCTTGAATTTGCCTTTTGGAATCTCAACGACACGTCCACATCTAATTGGACAGCGATAACATCCTGAGGAACCCACTGTAAAACGTTCAAGCATGGTGGAGCCACTAATGTTATCCTGAGTAGGAAATTCACCTTGTGACCAGTATTTAATGGGCATTGATCCCATCTCATGACTTGCACCCATAAAGGCAGATGTACCCATTTCACGGTACAAACCAACTTGAAAATCGTTCATCACAGTTTTTGTTGCCGTCTTAGCTAATTTGATGAGACCGTCGGGATTGGCAACAGGAACAGGTGCGTCACCTGCAGCAACAATAGCTTTGAGTTTCTTACTACCCATTACAGCTCCAAGTCCCATCCGACCAGCAGCCCTTGCATTCTCAGACATTATGCTGCCATATTTTACAAGGTTCTCTCCAGCAGGTCCAATTGTCAAACTTGCTAATTGTGAATCACCAAAATCCTGGTGGAGTATTGAAATCGTTTCCTTCACACGACGGGTCCATAGATGTTTACCACTCTTTACTTCGGAGCGGCCATGGAGGATAGATAGAATTGTGGGTTCGTTGGCACGACCAGTGATTAGTATACCATCATAGCCAGCCTGACGAAGGCGTGCACCAAAGTTCCCTCCAACGTTGCATTCGCCCCAAAGATTAGTAAGGGGTGAACGAGCGCAGATGGCAAGGCGCCCACAGCTTGGTACTTTTGTACCAGTCAATGGACCAGCAAGAAGCAGAAGAGGATTTTCAGGACCCAGTGGATTAGTGTCTCGTGACAGAAGTGGATAGAGTATTTGGGTAGCTAGACCAGCGCCACCGATGAATTTTCGAGCATCATTAATGGGTGTGGATATATCTTTTAGGTGATTTTTGGTGAGGTCTACTTGAAGGATTTTTCCAGTGAAGCCATAGCTTTTTGATTTTGGCATAGGCAAATTGCACCTTCCATCTTTGTTTTTTCAACTTTGATTGAAGTCTTGCCATTCTTGGGGATGTTTAGAAGTCGATGCTTTTTCCTTCGTATATGTAGTGCCAAATCTGTTGTATATCTTCATCTGTCGGTTCTCTGCAATTTAGGATGTTGGTTGCGGATTCTTCTGTTAGTCGGACTAGGTCATCAAATGTTTCTTTGAATTTCTCTTTTGTAATTCCATACTCTTTCAAGGAAAGCGGCATCTTCATTTTACGCATTAGGCTTTGAACTGCATCTCGAAGTTTGAGTGCTGCTTTGACATCATCATCGTTTTGTTGGGCAACACCAACCTCACGAGCGAGGCGACCATAGAGGTCAGCGCTGGTTTTGAGACCGTATTCGATTGAATAGGGGAGTACCATCCCAACAGCGACTCCGTGCGTCATATGATAGAGGCCGCCCATTGCATGTCCAAAGGAGTGTGTTATGCCAAGCTGAGAATTGCTCCAGGAGAGCCCACTAATCGTAGCTGCGTTATGGAGTTTTTCACGAGCTTCCATATCGTCTGGATTCTTGTAAGCGATGGGTAGGTACTTGAGGATTAGCTTAGTACTATGTATGGCTAGAGCGTCGCTGAAGTCGTTTCGCCATTGGACTGTGTATGGGTCGATTGCTTGAGCTAGGGCATCCATCCCTGCAGCGGCTGTAATTGTGGGTGGTATCGATTTTGTGAAGGAGGGGTCGAGAATGGAGATGTATGGAACAAGAGCCGGATTTGGGAGTTCCATTTTTCGATGAGTTTTGGAGTCGGTTATAATAGCAGCCCAGGTTACATCTGAGCCGGTACCAGAAGTTGTGGGAATAGCGATGAGAGTAGCTTTTTCCAGTTTGATTGTTGTAAGAGGTGTGATATCATCCAATGGCATTTCCGGATGTTCGTATAATACCCAAGCAGCCTTTGCTACATCAATGCAAGAGCCTCCCCCAAGACCAATTATTATGTCGGGCTTAAAGGGACGCATCATCTTGATGCATTCATGAACCACCGTATCTGGCGGTTCAGTTAAGACACCATCATAGTGAGCAATCTTTAGTCCAGCCTTCTTCAGTTTCTCAACCACTCGATCAAGGAATCCAAACTTCACCATCGTCTTGTCTGTGACAATAAATGCACGATTGCCTTCCACTTCTTCAAGGTAATCAATTGAATTTTCACCAAACACAATGAACCGGGGTGAACGGAAAAACCACAATTTCGATAAACCTCCTAGACATAATTCCTATTATTGAACATAGAATCTGACATTGATGCACTATAATATATCACTGTGTGATGTTTTTAATTCTTCAATGATGCCCTAGCATAAAAAATTGATAGGATGGACGCGCCTAACATGGTCTGGGCTTAGTCTAAGGGACTAAAATGATTGGAAATCAGATAACAAGAATCAAATGGTACTATTTGGCTGAAATTAGAATTCTGTTTTGATTTGTTGTGCTGTGCGAACTAATTCTTTGGCAGCCCTAGTGTACCGCATGACCATAGGTCGGTCACCGGTGAGTTGCATTTTTCGAATGAGTAATGCTTTGATTGGGTCCAAACGTCCTTCAATAATTTCTTTCCAATTCGCCCATGTTCCTTCATATATGAATGCTGTTTTACGGGTATCTCGACTTGATAGCATTTCGTAGCCTCGGCATTTTCCATGCCAGAGATCCATCCACATGACAATTTCTTCTTTAATGCCAGCTTCCTTATCAGCCCAAATGATGAATAGAAAGTCGCCCTCCCATGTTTTTGCAGCTTCTTCGTAGGCTTTGTTCGTATTCAGTGTCTTGACATATGATTCGAGCCATCCTGATGAACCAAACTTTGCCATAAGCAACACCAACCCAAATTAGATGAGAACGGTGTAATTGAGTAATGATGGATTAAAACAATTTGGCTAAATCAAAAAAATCCATACGAGACCAGAAATGCCATAATATGTTTTGACATTTTTAGTTAGAATGACCAAGATTACAGAGAGAGGAGTAGTGAAAATTAAAGATTCAAAACCCATTTCAGTAATAATTGGCTTATTTTAGAGTGGTTCAGTAAATCAATATAAAAGACCGGTAGCAGGACAAGAGGATTAGGGTTGTGAAATGACAAAATACACGATTGCTCAAATTTCAGACCTTCATGTCGGAGAAGCAGGTTGCCGCAACGACAAGATTGCTGCTGGCATTGAAGAAATCAATGAACTCGAACCTGACTTCACCGTAGTTGCTGGTGATTTAACTTGGAATGGAGTCAGAGAGCAATTCCATGAAGCTAATGAGTTCCTAAAGGATTTGAAGGGACCGAAAATGGTTATCATGGGAAACCATGATGCTAGTAATGTTGGCTACTTGACCTTTGAAGAGTTATTTAGTCCTCGTCTTTGCCAGCATAAAGATGAACGAGTATTCATTTTAGGCGTAGATAGTACTCAACCCGATCTAGACACAGGTCACATAGGTCGACAACATCGAAGCTTCATCGATGAAACTTTTAGCAAAGTAGAAGCAGGACTAATCAAAGTTTTTGCACTACATCACCATCTAGTACCAGTCCCGAGATCTGGAAGGGAGAGAGACATACTTGTTGATGCTGGAGATATTCTGGAACTAATGATGCACAAAGGAGTCTCACTTATACTCAGTGGTCATCGTCATTATCCTTGGGTATGGCGAATGGAGAATATGCTTCTAGTATACTCTGGAACAAGCGGTAGTCCAAGACTCCGTGGAAGCCCCACCCAGAACTATAATATCATAACTATTCAAAAGAGCAACGTGGAAGTAGCTACTAAAATGATTGGTGGTCCATTACGTGTACGAGGACGATACCGCTGGGGAAAACGGGGAATAATATCTTAGAATTGATTTCTCAGCACCATCTCTTTTGCTAACCAATCTATTTATTGGCGAAGAATAGCTTGCAAAAGATTAGGGTTAATATTACTTCCAGTGGCGACAATCACAATATGCGTTCTAGAGTGGAAGTCAATTTTCTTTTGGAGAAGAGCGGCTATACCAACGGCACCTGAAGGTTCGAGAACCTGTCGTTCGTTATTCAGTGTCCACCGTATAGCATCCCTAAGACCTTCTTCTTCAACTAATACAATATCATCCACAAATCGTTGGACAATATCTAGATTCAGTTGTTCAGTATTCCCTGCAAGACCATCAGCGATTGTAGGCTCGATAGGCACATGAAATAGGCGACCTGCCTTGAAGTTCTCGTAGAAGGCTCTTGTTGTCGTTGTTTGGACACCGATGACTCGAATTTGTGGATTGACTGTTTTTGCCCAGATCGAGATACCTGAAATGAGACCTCCACCACCAACTGGAACCAGAAGAACATCTGCTTCAGGTAAGTCATTCAATATTTCGTAGCCCACTGTTCCTTGTCCCGCTATCACTTCTGGATCAGCATAAGCGTGTATGAGGGTTGCCCCCGTCTCATTAGCTAGATGAAGACTATGGGAAGCAGCTTCATCGTAGTTGGTGCCATGAAACACCACTTTAGCACCATATTGTTTGCATTTACCTACTTTCAGAGGGGAGGCATCTTCTGGTACAACTACCGTTGCAGGAACACTTCGTTGATTGGCTGCAAATGCTACTGCTAATCCATGATTCCCCGTTGAAGCGGTAATGACTCCGCGTTTAGCTACTTTTGAGGAAAGGGAAGCCACTTTGTTGTATGCGCCACGTAACTTGAATACACCTGTTCGCTGTAGGCATTCCCATTTCACGAATACAGAGCATTTTGCTATGTCGCTCAAACTCTGTGAAGGATTTAGTGGAGTCTGAAAAATAACACCTGCCAAGCGTTTCCTAGCTTGAAGAATCATCTTAGGAGTGACTGGAATCCGATTTGATGCTTTTGTGTGAGGCAAGGATGATAACCTCAACTTTGCACTGCTTTACCTGTTGATAATCTTTGTCTAGCATCCTAGTAAAGTGAAGTCTACCGATTATTTTTAAGCATCAATTAAGATGTAACAATGCAGAAGGTAACCTCCCATGTCCATAAATGAAGTCCCTCAGAAGCTTACTTGTAGGAGCTGTGGCGCTCCCCGAGTTGTAACTATGGTTAGTAAACCAGAGAAAGACCGAGTGGTACTCTACATGCTCTGTCCTCGCCATCAATCGGAGGTCGTCTATAATATGACGATACCACTCTTCGAACAGGCTGCAGGTATCATTAGAGACCATGTCTTTTTGTGCCGAAAATGCGGACAACCGACTGAAATTATTGGACAACGAATAGAAGATCGCTTGATGACTTTACAAGTTAGGTGTCCCATTCACGGCCTAGGCGATAGAAATGTAAATGTCTCACTCTTTGATATTCTGATGGGTACACCCCCGCCTGGTCCTCCGCCCGGTGCCCCACAATATTCACCGCCCCAAGAAACACCACTTGCAGGAAGAAAATTCTGTACAAGCTGTGGAGCACCTGTCGCTTCACCTGAAGCTGCGTTCTGTCACAAATGTGGTTCATCCTTACAATAAGTCCAATTGGAAAATTTCATCTGGGTTATTCTTTGGCATTGGAAGGTGGATACACCTTTCGGGCAGATGTCACATAGCCTGAATGCCCTATCATTTGTGTGGCTGGGCGTGTTTTTCCAGTACGAACAAGCATTTGGCGTTCTATGAGTTCACGGGTTTCGATTTCGATGAAATGGGA
>JABXGU010000644.1 GCA_016550415.1 archaeon
ATTGATATGCCCACAAAAAATAAGGCAGTGTGGAATGGGCTTGTACTGGTTGATTAGTGCGCACCGTGGAGTCTGAGTGGGAATTGAACCCACGGCTGATGGTGATGTCCTCCGCAATCCGAAAGCTAACTTCCGATTTCTACTTTCTCTACTTTAATGACAGGTTAAAGTATTTAATAAAATCCTATGGAAGATAATTTCAGAAAAGATTAATGAAATCTTAATTCAGAGTAATAGGTCTGGATTTTTTGTTAGAATTTTCCATGAATTTGGGTATTATTCTGAAAAAGTTTATTATACCCTATTGTTGGGCTAGAGAGTTTAAGAACCAACCAGAGGTTAACTTAAATGGGCAAACCTTATCAATCTTCATTTTTCATTCTATCTGTCATTTTGCTATCTGTTTTGATGCCAAGCTACTGGATTATAAATGCAAACGCACAAACAGCAGATTACGTAATTGTGGACACCAGCCAGACCATATTTTATGACAATTCTGGAACAATATCTATCCCTCAACCTGATGACGCTTTTTACGGTCAAGATGCAAATTATGAAGGCACTTTGCCATCATACCGAGATAATGGCGATGGCACAGTTACCGATTTAAGCACTGGTTTAATGTGGCAAAAAACTCCCGATGACAAGATGACCTTTGAAGACGCCATAACTGGTGCAGAGTCTCTCAATCTGGCAGGCTATAATGACTGGCGATTGCCCACTATAAAAGAACTCTACTCATTGATTCTATTCAATGGGACAGACCCCAGCGGATATGAAGGCTCAGATACTTCAGGACTTATTCCGTTCATCGCCACCAATTACTTCGATTTCGAATATGGCGACACTACTGCAGGTGAACGATTAATTGACGCACAATACTGGTCAAGCACAGAATATGTGGGTCTGACGATGAGTGACGATGCAACGGTCTTTGGAGTAAATTTTGCTGATGGACGGATAAAGGGATATCCACGGGATATAGGTCCTGACGGTTTACCGATGAAAGAGTTTGTTCGCTACGTTCGGGGCAATCCCAATTACGGTCAAAACAACTTTGTTAATAACGATGACGGAACAATAACTGATTTGTCTACTGGACTGATGTGGCAACAAGCAGACGATGGTAACGAATACACTTGGGAAGAGGCTCTGGCTTACGCCGAAAATCTCGAATTTGCTGGTTATGATGACTGGCGTTTGCCCAATGCCAAGGAATTACAAAGCATTGTTGATTACACTCGTTCTCCATCCACAACAGATTCAGCAGCTATTGACCCCTTGTTCAATGTTTCGACAATTATCAACGAAGCAGGTCAAACAGATTATCCCTGTTACTGGACAAGCACTACCCATGCATCTCAAAGCGTAAACCAAGGAGGAAATGCCGCCTACATTGCTTTTGGTAGGGCAATGGGGTATATGAGCGGTCAATGGTTGGATGTCCATGGAGCAGGTGCACAACGCAGTGACCCGAAAACAGGAAATCCTGATAACTATCCTTACGGCAAAGGTCCACAAGGTGATGCTATTCGCATCTATAACTATGTTCTTGTCGTTCGTGGAGGAGTTACTGTTATATCTGAATTTTCAGCTTCGTTGATTGAGTTTGCTATGCTATTTACAATAATTTTTATGGCTGTTATTTACCTTAGGAAAAAGCTATGATTCTACACTTTGGATTGCGTAATATTTTTGTTCAGTCAAATTTGATTAAATCAATTGATTAAATTGCTCTCGCAATTTCACTTTTTTCTGCGTTTTTGCTGTGCTTCTCGTTCGCTTACCCAGTATGATTCTCTGATACCAGTTTCGTCTACTACGTGCTCCTTCTTGAAGACTGGAGCCTCGTTTTTGTAGCGTTCCACAGCCTCTCTTAGAACCCCGAAAACGTTTTCTCTGTGCGCTCCAGCCACCACCACATACACAAGGTCTTCGCCGACACTGAACTCTCCGACAAAATGGTGAATCTGAACATCAACAATGCCCTCCCGTTTCTTCAGTTCTTCACATATGCTGCCAAGAACCTTGTTAGCCTCCTCCTCGTAGGCTTGCAGCTCCAGCCCCTCCACGTTTTCACCATCCAATGTTCTGCCTCGAACTACCCCCACAAACGTGGCAATGGCTCCTGCCCTGCGAAACTCTGCCCGTTCTTTGATGGATTTCAGTAGCTTAGAGAGGCTGAGTTCCCCTTTTTTGTGAATGCCAATATAATTCATACCGCAGTCACCTTACCAGCTAGGTTATTATTGGATGTGCTCTCTCAAAAACGATTCTGGCTGTGGAGGGGACGCCCTTTCAGATCAACGGTCTTGTAAACTGGATGCTCCTTGAATCGAAGGGTTGTCTCCGACATTTCTATGGTTCCGCTAGGCAACCTTACACACAGGGAACTGACGCTAGCTCCTGTGGAAGTAAAACGTACTCCATCCAAGAGTTCGCCTTTAGTTACTCCGGAAGCTGCGAAGACCAGTTCGTTGCCCTTCGCCAACTCGTTTTCGTTGTAAGTTTTGTTCA
>JABXGU010000645.1 GCA_016550415.1 archaeon
AAATCGGAGAACAGATTCGGTGACTCGAGCTTTTCCACCACGACCTACCCATTTAGTGACCTTATCTCGAACATCTGCTGCATCCACTGAAGGTGGTAAGACGAAGTGGTTTTCGATTTTTTCACCTTCAATTGTTGAAGTGAAACCACAAAAATTACAGGTTATCACCACATCATCCGGTGAAACAGTAAGGGGAGCACCACAAGTTTTACACTTTAAGGCTTCCATGGGTTCCTTAGATTGTGTTGCCACAATGCTTCCTCCTTTTAATTAGTCAGACAATTGTCAGAATCCCCTTAACTGTTTCCTCTCATAAAGCACTTCATCTGATCTGTGGAAGAATAAACAAATTCTTGGTTCCACATCGTTGGCATCTACTTTCTGGTGAAAGCTTTTCAATAGTAATGTCATAGCCGCTACGACGAATTAGCCTTTCACCGCACGATCGACAATAACTGTGCTCCCCTGAATGCCCAAGAACATTGCCGATATAGACGAAGTCTAGGCCTGCATCGAGTCCTATTTGTCGAGCTTTTTCCAGGGTCTCAACTGAAGTAGAACTATTTAACCCCACTTCTTTTGCTCGGTATGCTGGATGGTAAGCGCTCACATGCCACGGTACAGAGGAATTCAATTCATCATGAATGCGTTGAGCAATAGATGTTAGGCATTTTGCCGTATCATTCACTCCAGGGATAACTAGGGTCGTGATTTCCACCCAAACATCCGATGCTATCGCACGACGAGCAGTAGCCCATACCTTCTCCACATCGATGCCACAATATTTCTTTACATTAACCGCGCAACCTTTAATGTCAATATTTATCGCATCGAGTCCTGCGTTTACAAGTTGCTTTAATGACTCTGCTGTCATATACCCATTCGATACAAATGTATTGTAAAAGCCTTGGTTCCGTGCAAGAGGCATGACATCAAGCGCATATTCATAAAAAACTGTAGTTGGTTCGCTAAAATAGAAACTTGTTCCCTGACAATTCCACCGTTTTATCTCATCAACCATCTGTTCTGGTGAAAGATATTTACATTCATGAGGGTCGGGTTCTTGTTTGCTAATATTCCAGTTTTGACACCAGGGACAAGCAAAATTGCACCCCCACCCTCCAACCGTTAGAGCTCGCGTTTTTGGATAAAAATGGTGGAAAGGCTTTTTCTCAATGGGGTTTGCACTTATTGAGCTAATATCTCCATATGTTAGGACGTAAAGCTGACCATTTAGGTTCATTCTTGCTCCGCAGTATCCCCGGTTTCCAGGACGGATAATACAGCGGCGCTCACAGACCTCGCATTGAACTTGCTTTCTTGGTCGCTGCTTATAGCCTTGAGCTTTCTGAATGCAGGGGTTCCCTGAGATATCTATCTCATTTAGTGTCATTGACAAATTGTACTCACTGTTAGGTTATCAGTCTTTATAGTGAGGCTTAGATGTAACTCTTAGGCAGAAGGCTCAAAAGGACTAGGGTGTATGGCAGCATGGGATTCTAAGATGACAAAAATCCGCGATGGTGACTCAGTTCTATTCTATTTGGATCCCCGTAAGAACTGGTTACTTCGAGTTGAAGCAGGAAAGACGTTTCATCTTCATCGAGGGTACATCAAATTTGATGATGTGATAGGACATGATTATGGATCAGTGGTGACAACCAATATTGGAATCAAACTGGTTGTTCTTCCACCTTTACCTCGAGATCGTGCCATAAAAATGGGGCGTCAAACAAATATTGTCTATCCAAAGGACGCTGGAATGATTCTTCTTCTTTCAGGTATTGGACCCGGTTCTGTAGTTATTGAAGCAGGAACAGGAAGCGGTGCCTTGTCTTCACTGCTTGGTTACTATGTTCAACC
>JABXGU010000070.1 GCA_016550415.1 archaeon
CAGGCTGACTTCCTAGACCCGGATAACAACGAGTTAGAGGTAGTCCAAGATCCTGAACACTACACGCGAGGATCATAATCCCCAATAAGAGGGTAGCGCGCGCTCGTGTCAGCCATCATGTGGACGATAGCCACCCTAACTGGCGAGCTCGCATCGCGAAGCATGACCAAACGTTAGGATGGCCTCTTTCATGCATGCATGCCATATTGGGAAAGTGCTTCGTTCATATGAAATGATGTGAGGCTAAGGAAGTCTACTACTTATTAGCCACAAATTTCTTGATTTCTCTTCCAGCAACCCATTTAGCAAACCACTTCTTATAGAAAGGGATTTCGAAATCATAATAATAATCTGTTTTATCTTTATAATACTCGTAATCTGCAATACCTTCCTTCTTATTCAACTCTGAGATTGCTTTCATAATGTAGAAATAAACTAAATAACCAAATTTTGGTTTAAATCTCTCACCATTCTGGATTGCTGAAACTAATTTTTTGAATGCTTGAACGAACTGCTCTTTATTGTATTGCGTCTCTGCTTCTGATTTCGTGGAAATATATAGTTCAAGTGTTGAAACAACATTGAACCCATATTGTCCGATATTACTACTCATGTATTCATTAGCCAAATCTGCTCCGAATCCTTTACATGTCGAGACAAACATAGCATATTTATCAAAAAAATACGGTCTATGGCCGATATAACCAAGTTTATCTATGAACTTTTTCATCAACGCGGTAATATGTCTTGTATTTGTCGGAGTCGCAAAAATCACTCCATCAGCGTCTTCCATTTTCTTAAGAATCACATCTCGGTCATCATTTAGCGGACATTTTTCTGGACCAAGATTGATACACGCATAACAACCGTAACAATCCTTAAGATTCATATCCTTGAGCATGAGAATCTCATAGTCAACATCTGGGAATTCCTTTTCAATTGAGTTTAACACTTTGAAGGTTCCACCTTTCCGTGGACTGCCGCAAATCGCAAGTATTTTCATTCTATACCTCCTGTTTGGTCGCTTCTTGTTGCTCACATCTGTTTCATCTGCTGAATTTTATGATTTAAGCCTTATCTAAGATGCGCGCGCAGCATTTAAGTTAAGGCTTGACCTAAACATCAAAACGTGAAAACATGAATATTTTTCAGATTCTGGCGATTTGTGGAATGCTTAGCCCAATCGTATATACAGTCATGTGGATTCTTGGAGGTATTCTACAACCCGATTATAGCCATATTCGAGATGACATAAGTTCACTATTTGCAGTTGGCGCTCCTAACAAAGGGCTAATGCAGTCTTTCATTACTGCTTCTAGTTTTTTGTTGTTTGTGTTTTACATCGGATTACATGATGGGATAACAGATGGCGGAGGTTCAATAGTGGGACCTACTTTGTTTCTGACTAGTGGAGTCTTGGGGATACTCGTTGCCCTTTTCTTCCCTCTTGATGTTGGGGGTGAAATAGTGACTTTCAGGGGGAAGATGCATCTCATTCTTGTGATTGGATCAGGATTGCTGACGATTGCTGGGATGGTGGCGCTGTGGTTTCGATTACAGTTGGTCGAGGGATGGAGTGCTTTTGCAGCCTACTCGCTCATTTCCGCTGTAGCTTCACTCGTTTTAGTGATTGTCTCGGGGATATACATCAAAA
>JABXGU010000646.1 GCA_016550415.1 archaeon
AGATAAAAGGTCTATTCAGTGATCTAACTGCTGAGATAAATATCTCTAGGGAAGGATCCTATATTGCTTACACCGAAGACTATGACTTATGGTTTGCTGATAGGTTTTTAGTTAGTGGACTGGATAGAGAATTCTACATATGGATTAAAGATAATAGTTGGGGTATAGTTGAACAAAACTGACCGAATGTTAGAAATTGAAGAAGAATATGGTCGTCCTATCCACGAAGTCATTTCCGACTTCCGGCAGGATTTAACTTGGAAAGATATCGCTGCCTGTTTGGGTATTTCCCGCTATGGGCTTTTGAGATGGCGAAAGAAGTTGGGGTTGCCGGTTAATAGGTTGGATCGGTTAGCTTATCCACCGGAGTATACTCCCACCGATAAGAAGGCACAAAAACTAGGTTATAAGGATGCCAAGGAAGCCATATTTCAACTCACTTTTCGGCAGGGCAAAAGCCGGGAAGAAGTTTGTAATATTCTCCACTATTGTAAAAGTACTTTCTATTGCCATTATCCAGAAGGAAAAGAGTATTTTTAATTCCAAAAATTTTAAGGTTTGCCCCTTGACAAAGTTGGAAAGGTATGTTATAATGTAATTGAGTATAATTAGAAGGAGGACAAGGGAAATGATGACTGAGGCGCAACAAAAGGCACTGTGGAAGCGGATAAGTGAGCTGTCTGGCTCCCAGGCCAGGATAGCTTTACTGGCTATAGCAGCGGGGGACACTTTGGAGTATGCTATAGCGGTAGCTGAAACGTTTCCAAAGGATGATTAGTACTCCGCGCTCACTGAGGCTTGTTTCCTGACGGGGAACCGTTTGACCACGAGAGCTTCACGGCGGTTTTACCTGGGAGGGAGGAAGTGTGAAGGGATGGACAAGAGATTAGTTATATATGCTATCATCGTATTTCTTGTGCTAATGACTTTGGCATGTGAGTCCAATGACTGGGGACTGCCAAACCCCCAGCCTGCTCCAACAGTCGTAACTTCTGAGTAGGGAATAGAAAATGAAAGTAAACAAAGGTGACAAATGTTGTATATGTGGTAAGCCTGCTGTGGAACGTGCCTTTGATGGAACGGGATGGTGTAAAGAGCATAAAGACTCTTGGAATACCTTTTACAATATGTACCGAAGTAATTATCCATCATTAGAGACTACGTTTCAGGCATGGGTCGCCACGCAGAAATATGCTGGAACACCAATAACCAGTAGTTAGTTAGAAGGGAGATACAAAGAATGGTTCAGTTAGGTATGTTAGCAATTCTCGGTCAAATGATTCTCGGCTTGGTGGTTGTACCACTAGGCTGCCTAGCCGTGGAATTTGTATTCTCAGTATTATAAGGGTTTGAGATGTCAAAGGGTGAACTATTGGGTATTCTATTCTTTCTAATTCTGCTATCCAGTCCTTTGTCCCTTGTCTTATCTGGACTTATTGTCATTCTGCTCAAGATATTGGGAGGATAGTGTGGAGGATCTAGGTGCTCTCAAATCTTTGGAATCTTCTGAACTGGATCCCAGTGAGATAGCTACTGATCCCAGGGCCATAGGTATTAGATGGTTGGAAGAATACAGGAGGAGGAAAGGGGAGGGTGAACCTGAAAGTTTTAAGGTTAAAACCCTTGACAGAAGTGGAAAAGTGTGTTATAATGTGGTTAAGTAGTATGAAGCGATGTAGTGGTATGATGGAGACATATAAACCAATGAGGAGACGAAGGCCAAGTTTCCAAAGGGTGAACACGACGTTCGACTCGTCGGTGGGTGGGAATACTCGACACATGCCAGTTCGAATCTGGCCTACATCGCATATTAGTAGTTGGGAGGTGAGGAAAAGTGGCAGTATACAAAGGAGTTCGAGAAGAACCGCTAAAATGTGTGGTGACGGTGGATGGGAAACCACTTAGCCTCAGATTGGATCTCTGGAACCATAGTCCAGCGGAATTTGAATGGGGTTATGGTGGTTCAGGTCCGGCACAATTGGCTTTGGCCATTTTGGCACACCATCTGGAAAATGACCAAGAAGCAGTTTCTCTTCACCAGAATTTCAAGCGGATAGTTATATCCCAATTACCACATGACAAATGGGTCCTTACCTCGCAGGACGTAAACAAAGCACTTGAGATTATCAAAGGTTCGTGATGGACTGCATCTACAAAGCTTATTCTCGGTATCTTCAAAACTTTGGTTATCGGGCAAATGTTTTTGACTATTTGGTTTACCGAATACTCAAGATACTAACCCATGGTATATCCCCACAACCTACTTATGGTGGAATTGTTCCTTTTATTCTTCGGAATTTGGCAAAACTGCGGGGGTTATCGGTTAGAGTTCAGTATCGGATAAGTACTCCGGCTCATCTTGAAGAATCGGAGACTAACTGGGTACAGAAAATTATTGTGAATAATTAATACTATAGAATATGTGATGTTGA
>JABXGU010000647.1 GCA_016550415.1 archaeon
CTCTTCTTTGGGCTTAGCTTTTGGTTTAACCTTGGGCTCTTCAACCGGTTTCGGTGTAGGCTCCACCGGAGGAGGTTCACGCATTGTTAGAAAGTCCATCCGACGTTGACCCATCTGGCGACGTAAATCATCCAGGAACCAGATCCGGTCCTTACGCGGAATCTTTCGCATCTCATCAGCAAGCACAGCCTTCTCCTCAGGACCTAATCCAGGGATTTTGTCCAGTTCAGTCATGATGTCTTCTTCAGTCGCCGTGACCTCTTCGATTCCTTCGATGGCAGGTATCATAGCTGGTGTGGCAGCTACACCAACAGTCGACATCGCCGTGGTTACCTTATCCTTTAGAGTAATTTCACGATCATGGAAGTGCTTACGGTCCTTTCTACTTAGAGTATACCCTTCCTCCTTTTCAACAGTCTTCGCTAACGACCGCATACGACGAACTTCCCAAGGAATGGAAAAGATGCGAATCCATAAAAGCCAACCAACAAGAACGAAGATCAGCGTTATAGCAGCACCTGCTCCACCATACACTGCTAATAATAGAGTGGTCGGAGGTTCAAATTGTAACACCCAATCTGTTAATCGAGCAGTTTCATGTGTAAGTGGTTCAGTCTTTTCAGCTGAAACTGAAAATACTACCGATGTGGCAGTTAGCGCAAATGCCCCCCAAGTTCCTCGAACGTCATAATATCCATTACCTAAGGGTACGATCTGAAAACCTGCCTGCAATAGTTCTGGAGGAAGGGAAAGTGTGGCATCATCAATTCCTTCATTGTGCCAAGTATCATTGAGGTACAGACGAATAGTAACCGGCGCTCCAATGAAGAAACGAACGGTACCTGGTACTGTAACTGAAATTCCATCAATTTCAGTGACTAATAATTCTGTTGGAATCCGAATTACTTCAAAATTCGTTGTGTAGAAATTGCTTTCGAAGTTTGCTCTTGAAATCGTGACACGAAGGGAGTGAGTTCCTCGACCGAAGAGGCTCGCGTTCAGCATGGCTACATACAGGCCTTTAATGGCATCATAGTAGAAGGCTCCAGACACCGATACATCTCCTACAGTGACGAGGCCATCTGCATCCGGAATGGGTACACCATCCGCATCAGTATATTTCAGGTAGATATAAAGCCAGTCTCCGACAGGCACTTGAAGAAAATTGATTGTGTTGTTCCATTCCCCACGAACCGACACAATATCCATTTGGTCGATAGGGTTTGTTTGACGTGGAGTAATTTGAATAGTCAATGTGGCACGGGGACAGTCAAATGATCCTGGACCATTGAAGTCAAGGTATAATTCGTAAGTAAAACCAGCCGCACGGATAGCGGGAAATGTGAAGTTATAATACCCACCAGTCATCTCGCTGCAGAGATGCGTAAGATTCCCCCAACTAGCAATGATGTTCTGGTTTTCAATTGGTTGGTTATTTAGTGTATCATTGAGATAAATTATGATTGTGAAGTTTTCGAAATATTCTACCGATATGTAATAGATGCCATTTTCTGGTTGCATTTTTGCGGGTGTAAATCGAACATCAAGTTGGAATTGTAGTCTCTGGGATTGAACGTTTCGGGCAGCCGTGTCTGCGACTACTTCCATTGAATAAAGTAATTTACCATAAGTTGATGAATCAAACCAATCTCCATAAATCCCAGGTGATACTTCTGGAAGAGAACCTGACCCAATTTCTACAAAAGCACTACTGTAGGTTACGATTGCACCGGTGATATTATCTCCAACAAGTGTTCTGAACCAGACTCCAATGAAGTATAATTGATTGGCGTAGAGAATGAAAGAAGTACCTTCATCTCCGCTGGGCAGGACGCCAACGCCTGTTGTTGGACCACAGAGGTAGGTATCTAGTTGACTCGGACCAGCAGTGATTGTGTATGAAATTATTCGGATATCGTCTGAGAAGTATCCCACTTTTGAAGCATTGATTTCTATGAAGTATGCCCCCTTATCAAAGAGGGAGCTGATTTCGATC
>JABXGU010000648.1 GCA_016550415.1 archaeon
CGCGCGTGTCTTGCACCAACATTCTTTGCTTTGGAAATTCCTCTTACGGAAATTATGAAAACCTTGTCGGCATAGCGTCTGGCGATTTCGACAGTTTTATCCTTGCTGCCTCCATCGACTACAATTGTCTCTATTTCCGGTCCAAATCCAGCAAGATTAGCCAAGGTTTTCCCTATGTATCTCTCCTCCTCCAAGGTGGGTATGATAACAGAGATCATTCCGACCGAACCCGCTTCCTCATTTTCTTAGTGACCCCGATTAGGTAGGCCAATACTGTGTCTGTTTGATTGACAACTGGATTTGTAATAGAGCATTATTTATTTAAAAGTGACTCTTTCGAAAGGATTCTGCCCGCAACAGTATTTCTCTTTTTCATTCTGGTCGGCGAACATTTTGTTCAGAGTTGGCGAAGTTATAATAAGACGCTTTATTGTTCCATTGTTGGGGTCCATGCTCTTGGCTTTGCCTAAGTATAGGATTAAGTTGGAAACCTTCATTTTCCCAATTGTAGGGCTCGTAGCGTTCTTTGTGTATATATTCGCTTTCAATGTGGACCTTCAAAAAATCATTTCGGAAATCCAGAGGATTGATCTTCCCTTATACTTGTTAGCTATGGTCGCATCTCTGCTCGACACGCTGTTCTTCAGTCTTGCTTGGTACTCACTGCTCAGATTTCTTTCGGTGAAAGTCCGTTTTCTTAAGGCGTTCCTTTTCGTGTGGGTGGGAATATTTGTCGATACGATAATTCCCGCAGAATCGGTGAGCGCAGATATCGCCAAGATTTACTTGGTGAACCGGGAGGAAGCAGGATCGGCGGGCAAAGCCACAGCCTCGTTGGTTGCTCAGAGATTGGTCGGAATGAGCCTAAACACTGCTACGCTGTTGGCTGGCATCGTTTTGTTGTGGACTCAACAGTTGCTCTCCGGAATTGTGCTCAATCTAAGTCTGTTCCTTGTTGCCCTGACATCTTTTTCCTCCGTCTTGATTTTGCTCCTGTGCCGTAGGGAAAGATGGACTTTGCGGATAGTTGACAAAGCAATTGGGTTTGTGGAATGGCTAAGCATGGGTCACTGGAAGCTAGACAAGATGAGACAGGATGTTGTTGGTGCCATGAAAGCCTTTCACTGCGCGTTCAGGGAATATGCTCACGCTCCAAAAACACTGTTAATCACTGCCTGTTTTTCGATCCTCTCATGGATGTCGTATCTGACTGTTTTTTATCTCACGTTTCAAGCTATTGGCTATCCGCAGATAAGCTGGGGCACGATACTGGTAATCTCTGCGGTCTTCGGAATGGTGAAGTCTATTCCGCTGGGCATTCCATTCGATGTTGGTTTGCCAGAAATAACCATAACTACTCTGCTGATACTGTTCGGGGTGCCGGCTGAAACGAGCGCGACAGCCACAATCCTGATCCGACTGCTCACTTTATGGCTGCGGTTCTTCATAGGTGTCGCTTCACAACAGTGGATAGGAATAAAGGAACTCACGACCAGTACAAGCAACAAGCAGAGGTAGCGAGCAACACGACATTGGTTCTTTGAGACGCATTAATGAGTCACCGAAACTGGAGGTGGCTATTTCGTTTACGTCGATAGCCTTTTAAATTGACCAATATACAACTTCGACATGGTAATCAAATTGAGCGCAAATGAATTCCTTGAGAACTTTGTACAAGAATTAGTCAAAAACGAATGGGACGCAGAAGAAATAAAATGCAACATCAATGTGGAAGGCACGAAGTTTGATCTGTGTGCAGCAAGAAAAAGCGTGCAATATTGGCGTGTTTATGTTATGACTTCGCCCCAATTCATTGATGAGCCAACTTTTCAAGAACATATAAGAATCTATGATGTA
>JABXGU010000649.1 GCA_016550415.1 archaeon
ATATGAAAAAACCCGGTAGAAATCGTGACGAGGAGCTGAAATCAGTACGCATAATTATAATTACCCCCGATGAAATTTCAGGAAAAAAGTTCATGCGTTCTATTTAGTAAAAATCGAGTTGAAAAATTTGGTAAAAACTGTATTGCTCTATATGGAAGATAGCTATCTTCGAGAAACTGCTACAAAAGTACTCGAAGTAATTGACAACAAAGTCGTGCTAGCGGATACGATTTTTTATCCTGAAGGTGGTGGGCAACCCTCAGATACAGGAACCCTTGATTCACCAAAAGGCACAGCGACAGTCACCTTCGTTGAGAAACAAGGAAACCGAATACTTCATCATTTGGAGGGTCCTATTCCCAAGGTTCAAGATGAAGTATTTCTTCGCCTTGATTGGGATCGACGCTATGCCTTCATGCGGATGCACACTGCACAGCATATCGTCAGTCGAGTCGTCTACGACAAATTTCATGCCCAAACGGCGGGAAACCAAATTCGAGATACCTATTCTCATATCGACTTTCACCCCGCTACCTTTCAGTCTTCAGATCTCCCTGGAATTGAAAAAGCAGCAAATGACATTATTCAACAGGATATCCCTGTAACTATTGAGACCATTCCGAGGAATGAACTTACTAACCGCATGGGTCCTGATCGTTCTGATTTAACCAAACTCCCAATATCAGTTAAACAAGTTCGTCTTGTAAGTGTGGAAGGCTATGATGCTTATCCCTGTGCGGGTACTCATGTTAAACGAACTGGTGAACTAAAAGGACTCCATATCACGAAACGAAAAGCCAAAGGAAAAGGCACAATTCGAATTACCTATGAACTCAGCTAACTCTCCTAGGACGTTCTGCTTAGATGACCTTTATGAACTCAGCTAGATCCTTGCGGACAGGCCGTTCTTTTTCAACCTGAACCTGGTTTTCAGTCATAAGCTTAGTAGCAGTTGCTGAATGCTTCCCAACAATAACTAAAGTAATCAGAGTCATGCCTTTGGAGACACCGAGAAGCTCTTGGATTTCTTCATGATTATATCCAGCAATTGGATGTGCAACAAGCCCCATTTCAGTCGCGCGAAGGATGATGAAAGCAGTTGCCATTCCGGTATCAAATAGAAAATAGTCACGCCCAGGTAGTGTGCAATCTAAGCTCTTTTCCGAATAGACAGCGATAATCATGGAAGCCGCCTGAGTCCATTCATTGTTTTTAGACATAAACTCAAAGATTTTCGTCAATGTCTTCGGGTCTCGAACAAAGACATATCTCCAAGGCTGATTGTTGAAGCATGATGGAGCAAGTTGCGCACTGGATGCAAGCTCCTCGATTAATTCATCCGAGATATTAGTTGCCTCAAGGGCGCGATAGGCACGTCGATTTTCAATAGCCTTCTTTACTTCCATAAGACTCACCATGAGAAGAGGGTTACATGCCAAAAAAAGAACATTTCGGATTTCATAGAAGATAAAAACACTAGATTTTCACTACAAATCATTGTACAATGTCCAAACATTATGGTTTAAATGACCTAGTTTCCAATATACCCTGGTTACCTTCTGAGGTTATCTCATGGGTGGACTTTACCCTCCTGAGTTTGAATGTCAAGCTGAACTTAGTGATGGGTGCTGTATCCTAATCCGTCCACTCAACTTCGATGAATATGACCGACTCGACCACTTGTATCAAAAGTCCTCAGCTGAATCCTTACGCAAACGCTTTGGTTGGACGGATGCCCGTGAATGGCTCCGATCTATAAAAGGCTGCATTGATACTGGCAATCTCTGTCTTGTGGGCGAATATACGAACAATACTGGGAAGCCAGATATCATTGGGGACTGCTGGTACTTCATTGATAAGAATTCAGGAACTGCTGAGGTCTCAATATTAGTCCGAGATGATTTTCAAAATAAGACACTTGGAACCAAACTAATGACAAAATTAGTTGAAATTGCACGTAGCGAGGGATTA
>JABXGU010000071.1 GCA_016550415.1 archaeon
ATCGTCTAGTCCGTTGTCATACCAATAAAAATCGATGTAGATTGCATCTGCATCAGAACAGACCATTGTTGCTGAAGACAAAGACCCTGATGTACCCCACCACCATCCATCAAAATCCGCTGAATATGTTCCAGCATACGCATAGTCACTTTCTTTTGCCCAATTACCAGTTCCACTCCAACCCGGTGGAGGCCAACTACCTTCAAAAGATTCAGCATTGATCAGCGTCGTATTGCTCACATTAATAATCTCGCGGGATACCCACGCACAAGAGATTTCCTCCCGATTTACAAAAAGGTAAAGTTGTTGAATTGTGCTCGCTAGCTGATCTGCAGCATTTTGTAGTTCAGCTTCTCTTTGGGCGTTCGTCCACGTCGTAGCCATCATGTTCGCAACAAAGGGAAATATTAGGATCAGAGTAAACAGCACTGGAATGAATATAACATACTCGATGGTTATATGCGGCACTTGTAGAGGCCCTCCACTTCAATATCGTTATTAATCAATTCCAAATTCCACAGTCACCCCACCAACGAAAAACTCAAGCACTACATCGTCGTATTCTGCTCCTAGAGAAGGAATAGAGATTTCTTCAGATACACTCCCTCCATATCCTGCTATACCTGGAAATTGGAAGAAGGAATTATTGAAACATAGGGCTTCTTGGGGAAAGCTCACATTAACATTGATGCCAGTAACGCGGTCTATGATATGCGATGTATAGCCTAGTCCTGTTAGAGTTACAGACTGCGCTGATCCATAGTTACTGCCTAGCGTAAGGTTTGGAAGGTGTAACTTCACGTAGTAAGTTGAACTTGACATGTTGATTGTTGAAGAAAGCGACCTAATGCCTGGCGCAACAACTACTCTTAAGTAATTACCAGTATCCAGCTCCTCAACTGCAAATACTCGTACAACTGGAGCAGCGGTACCTGTTAGGGTAAGGTTGTCGTTTTTAGATGGAAAGATTAGTTCATGATAGCCGTTAGTTATAGAATACTTTGATATTGGAATGTTGAAAAGGAGAACTCCAACCTTGTATGAAGCGAACAATTGGTAGGTACTGCTTCCTTCCGTCTTGACATACACAGTATAGTTCAGCGCTGAAGATAAGAGGGTAACATCTCCGTACTTAGTTGAGTACCTGATCGTTTCTGTGCGTCCCGTTGTCCAAGCAACATCATCAACCGTAAGCCCCACCGTATGCATGAACTGCTTCGCAGAGGTGAAGTCGCTTTCCGCAATCTTGGACCAAAGAAGACCGTTTGCAAAAACCAGTGCAATGCTGACCAAGGCAACCATGGCACCAGTTAAAACGACAGTGGAAACAACGGGACTCATTGCCCGTTTACCACAACGTTTTGCAAAGGTTTTTCCAACCGCCATCTGCGTTCCTCCTACACCAACATTGGAACGACTTTTGACGCAATGATGGCAATAATAACTAGTAGGGCAGCATGCTTGAAACCTGCAGATAAGGATTCTTCGCTAATTTTACCAGCTACTAACCCGATTAGGTAGCAGTGAGTGATTACCGAAACTGTGAAGATCAATGTAAGGAAATTTATGTCAGGACCGCTTGTCACTTCGGTTCCTGCCATCCCCACCGTCTGCGTGGTGAAAATAAGTGTCATAAGGGTTGTTGCTACCAATAGGACCGCGGCGAAATAGGGAATAAGCATGTAGGGTCGAACGTTCATCTTTTTCTCTTTCTCCACTTCCTGCGTCATGGTGTTGAATCTCGCGAGCGATTCAATCATCGCGATGGTTCCGCCGCCCACATCGACGGCTTCTAGCAGGAGAAACATTACAATTTGGGACATCCAACTCTTGGTTCGATGGACGAAATCCATGATGACTTTTCTCATTGGACTGCCCCAAGAAAGATCAGACGACATCCTTTTCAACTCCTTGCTAAATTCGCCGTAGTCACGCTCAGAAAGGTTCTCGATGCACTTTTCAGGAGACAACCCTGTTTTCCTGA
>JABXGU010000650.1 GCA_016550415.1 archaeon
CACGGTAGGGAGTGCTTTTCTTCCTCTAAATGCTATTCACTTTCAATAGTAGCAGCGCGAAGTCGACCTCGTTTCCGAACCGCGTAAAAGAGGACCAAGACAAGAAATATGCCCGCTGGAAGAATAACGGCGACAACTTTGTTGAGGAGCGAGATATCAACCGGGACAATGACCTCTTCGCTACTGATTAATTCGTCAAAATAGTAGATAGAAACATTTGCTGGAAACATCCCAAAATCATACACATGGGAGACATTCGGCATCAACGGTATTGCCAGCTGGTTATTGCCTGGGGCAAGATCCACATCATGCGTAGAATTTACAAACTTTGGTCCAAAAACCTCAACTCGAACTGATCGTGTTCGGTCCGCACGATTTTCGATTGAGACCAGAAGTAGACCAGGTTGTCCTTGGGAAAAGACGGCTCCGGGCACAACACTGGTAATTGTCGCGACAGGTGAAATGGTAATCTGGTATTGGTTGAATAAGAATGAAAACCCGCCTACAACAATCTCAAAGGTGGCTATATGAAGACCAATTGCTGCGGATTCGTATACTTCATAGTCTACTATCACGATGATTGACTCTTCTGCTCCAATTGTGAAGTTCACTACATCGCTTAGCGGATTAATAGGGTTAATACTGCGAATTTCACCCGATTCGTCCGAAAACCGCGCATATCCGTCAAAGGAAGTGTTTAATAAATTATGAACTGTTGCTTGGACTTGGCCCCTATAAGCTTGGACCACTTCAGAAGGAACCTGAACATCAGTGACCTGGATGTCAGGATCTGCTCTGATAGGCGTGAAGTTCTGCAAACCCACAATTGTGGTAAGGAACAACACGGCAATCAGTAAAGTACAAATGCGGACTGACAGTTTCACTAGTTGGCCACCTTGCTGTTACTGTTCTTTGGGTTCAGAGCCAATGTCAGATGCGTCTTTTAAAGTCTTTCTGCATAGGAAGTATTGGAACGCTGTAGTTTTCATGGTGTTCAATTTAATGTGGGGCTTTGGCTTCGATATTCGATGGGTTTAAATAGGATAGTGTTACTGCTTTGTCATACTATATATAGTCACGCTATATATTCGGAGTGATATTTAATGAACGAATCCCCCACCGATAAGACACACGATAAACTACGCGAATGGACTCGTGAAATCAACCGAGGCATTCTTGAGTTCTGGGTACTCACCCTACTCCGACAAGAAAGCCTTTATGGAGCACGAATCAGCGCCTTAATCGATGAAATGTCGGCGGGACGGATTCAAATGGAACCCGGAACCATCTATCCTTTACTCAGTCGTCTAGCGGAAAAAGGCTGGATTGTTGGCGATATCAAAGTACGTAGCGAAGGTCGAGGTCCCATGCGCCGATACTACCGATTGACCAAAGATGGTGACCACCTACTTCAGGCAATGATCGACCACTACTTTGATACCTATGAAGCACTCTTCCAGTTAATGGCATCTGAGTTCCAAACTGTTCGTAAACGCTTATCCGAAATGACGGAGGAATTTGATTAAATGTCAAGTAAAATCCAATTACGTGTCGTCTCCCTCCCCAGCGATGAAGCTGGACGGGGCATTGTCCGTGTAGACCCCAAAGTCATGGAACGTCTCGGGGTAACATCTGGCGATATCATAGAAATTACAGGAAAAA
>JABXGU010000651.1 GCA_016550415.1 archaeon
GGTGTGGCTGGGATGGATTTTCAACTATCAGGAAGGATTGATTCTGTGGAGTTTTGGATTTGTGGTGGCTTCGATATTTTCGATAGATTCGCAGAGTTATGATAATCTCAAGAAAAAAAATAAACAGAATCACCATTGTGAGCAGGAAGGAGCAGTTAAGGTTCACTGTGATCACCTGCTTCATTCTGTGTGAAAGTTGATTCTGAGAGTAGTTTGAATAGCGGTTGAATGAGTTCTCTATTATTACCTTGTAATAGAATATGAAGTTCTTGTCCTTTCTTTTCCCAGGCAAGGACCACACGGTCATTAGAATATCGATTCTTGCCATTCTTAGTTAATTCTAGCTTCTTGATAACCTGGGCTAGTTCGTGCTTTATTTGAGGAGTAAGGCAGAGTTGGTGTTCGGTATCATCTTTACTTGTTCCCCAATGAATTTCCATTCTTTGATCTCCCGGGAGAACGAAACGGGGAGATTGAAAGATATTAGCCTGCTTTTGTTGCTGAGAACGTTTTCCGTTTCTTAACCAACAAATCCCAATAATACAGAGTGCGATTAGAAATGCGGGAGGTAGCAGAGTGAGAATGGTGTTCACTGTGGAATAGCCAACATAAATTGGACTTTCAACAGTAAGGATTCGTTGGTCACTCGAGTATAGAGCGAGGAATAATGAACGAACGCCGGTATCCATGATTGCCGTGGGGACATATTGGAGTTGGAGAATGATTGATCGGGTCGTGTTACTTTGGACGATGACTTGGGAGAATCCCCAGAAATTCGGATCTGCCACAATATCAAAGACGCGGGTTTGGGTTCCTAAGTTGGTGAGATTCACCCTGACTGAGAAAAGTTGATTCTGCAGGGTAGATTCGGGTGTTTCAAGAACTGTAAGGATGAAGGCAGGTTCAACAATTAGAGGAACTTGGTCGGCCAGTAAAAGTAGTGAGGAAGTTGAAATCTGGAGAGAGAGGTTATAAGTGCGCGGTGTGCAGCTTGGCTGTATTTCAAGAGTAATATGAAAGACGTTTTCACCTGGAATGAGTAAGAGATCGGGTATTGATGTGAATCCAACCTCTTCAGCAGCGAGACTGAGGTTTACGTACACTATGGACAGCCAAGATGAGTTAACTTTACAAAAAATTGTGAGAAGCTCCCCCTGTGGGATAGATGGAAGATATTCGAGGTGTGCTGAGCATAATGCGCGGGGAACAAAGAGAAACCAACCTTCTAGCTCCAATGCAGAGTATGCCTGAATCAAGTAAGGCAGTGGAGCTTTTAAAAAAAGCGAGAAAGACGCAACTCCTGAACCATTTGTGATAACCTGGAATTCCTTTGAAGCCCCTTGGACTGTCAGGTTGAGGTGGACTACTTGATCTGTCAGACCCGTCCAATTGGTGAAATCTCCAACGAACATATAGAGTGTTAGAGTAATTCCTACGACTGGTTCTTGTTGGTCGAGTCCTAGTCCGATTCCCATCATTCTATGTTCAATAAGCCAGGCTAGTCCGTTTTCTGCAATTGTCTGTACAGTTGGGGTGTTTGGTAAATTAGGCCCTAAGAAAAGAACCGGAATCGATGTTAATGCTGGAGGAAAATAGGCTAGTGATGACCAGATTGTATTCCCTACTAAGACGAGGCTTGATTTGTGGACTGAAACTGCGTGAACAGTTGAGCAATTTCGGAATAACTGGGCAGCTGCACCATTAAGGAGTGAAGAACTCTGTATGACCGGATGAAATGCTTTGAGCCCATTCACTGTAAGCAGATTCGCACCAAGATCTGTAATGGTGAGATGTACAGAATGGTGTAAAAATAAGGCACCTCCCTTACCCAAAGCAAGCAGGGGAAGGGAATGTCGCGTTAAGTGTAGAATCATTGTATCATCAGTGAAGACTAAAGGATCAATGATTAGGGCTTGATATTTTCCCAGTCGTGGGTCTAAGTAATCAGTGATTGTTATGTTTGCAATTCCCTCGAAAACCGGAACCCAATCTGCCGATTTATTCGGAGGTGTGGGAGGCAGGTCAAAGGCAAAATCGAAAACAAGACCAAGGATTAGTTGAGTCGTATTTACGAGATTAATAAGCTTGCAGTGTGACACTCCATCATAGAGAGAATGTTTGTAGGGATCCGGATATTGATTAGTTGAGATAGTGATAGCAGGAATGCCGTTGGTGTGAAAGGTCCATTCGGAGATGCACCAACCAAAATCGTGGTGGAGGTCCTCAAGGGTTTCAATTCGTGGAGTTTGTGTGTCGACTAGTGGAATGTTCAGATTCACTGATGTTTCGAGAAGGCTTTGCTGAAGATGTGAAACATAATCACCGGAAAAATAGTATAAGGCAAGGATGGTGGGCCAGACGAGCCCAGCATATGCAATTTCATCGACATTTAGGATAAATGCAGTTGATGGGTTGATGCCTAATGTGAGAAGACCATGAGAGAGGAGTTGGTTTGAGCCCCATAAGGATTGGGTCCCGTTTCCTTCTTCAC
>JABXGU010000652.1 GCA_016550415.1 archaeon
AAAAGAGCAGGGGGTGATGGACCTACAAATGAGGTCTTCTCAAGACGCTTGCTCAGCGGTTGAATAGCTTCCAGTTGAAGTAGTAAGGGACAACGAGTTTTTCCACAAAGAAGGCGACTTCCCTTACAGACAAGGCATGTATCTTCATTTATTGGGTGTGCAGTGTGCCATTCTTGGAAGAGCAAGCAGCGGGGATGGGTCCAACTCTGAGGTGTTGATGAATCCGGCAATGTGCTTCGTCGCCTTATCTGAGAAAACTATTCTTTAGGTTATCGTCAGTCTTTCATTTCAGAATAGCCTTTCGCTTCAAAATTCTAAGTATTGTTTTATAGAAGAAGCTGCTGTTCTAAGTGATAATATGTCAGAAACACCCAATATGGCAAATAGGCGACTTTTTGCTGCAAAAATCATCTCCCATGTCGCATCCCCCACTTTTCTAGCAATACCAACCTTCGTTCTACTTCTAATCGTTACTAATCCTACATCCCTTCCTATCCTGCTTTTTGTAGCGTTATTATTTGGGTCTATTCTTCCTCTGGCTATCATTTTTGCTTTATATAAAATGGGCAAGATTGGTGATATGGAAGTTAGTGAAAGGAGTAAGCGCTGGATGCCTTTTCTAGGTGCCATTGCATCATATGCTTTTGGCTCATGGCTTCTGCTAGTTCTTGTTGCACCATCAATTGTAACAGCATTGATGTTTTGCTACTTTGGGAACACGATAATCACAGCCATTATCAGTTTACGATGGAAAATTAGTGTCCATGCTGTGGGTGTCTCAGGACCAATCACTGTGCTCTTCTACTCGCTTGGTTGCCTTTACAGCCTTTGGCTTCTACTTATTATACCAGTGGGCTGGTCGCGCGTTGAACTTAAGGCACACACTTGGGCACAAATTGTTGTTGGTTTTCTACTCTCAATTGCCACAACATGGATTCAGCTATACCTTCTCCTGTATATTTTTCTTCTCTGAAATCCTTTTCATGATTACATAATTCGATGTCATTCGGATCCCTATTAACAATTATAGATGATTTACCGTTGTCTTTGACATATTGTAGGAGTGTTTGTACACTTGGAAGATAAGCTGGCTTGGGAACGTCTATACTCTAAGGGTGAGTTCTTGGAATTGGAGATACATCCAGAGCTACCTGCTCATATGGAGCGTTTCAAATCTCGTGGGGTTAGACGAATTCTGGATTTAGGCTGTGGGAGTGGTAGGCACATGGTGTATTTGGCGAAGGCTGGATTCGAAGTGTTTGGAATGGATATTGCGCCTTCTGGTCTTTGTGCTACTCTGCAGGCGCTAGCAAAAGAGCAGCTTGTTGGTCATGTGACACTCTCGGACATGCAGGTTTTACCATACGAGAGTGATTTTTTTGATGCTGTGATTAGCATCCGAGTGATTCATCATAATCGGTTGAAACTCATTCAACAAACAGTGGCTGAGATTTGGCGAGTTTTACGCTATAATGGTCTGGTTTGGGTGACTTCTCCAGCACCTAAGAAGAAATCACACAGGAAAAGTGTCGAGGTTGAGCCTGGCACCTATGTTCCCCTTGAAGGTCCTGAGAAGGGTCTACCACATCATCTCTTCACAAAGGAGGGGTTCAGAGCGTTATTCCATAATTTCTCAGTCCTTGACATCCATTTGTGTCAGAAACGTCACCATTCACTATTAGCAGTAAAATCAAAAAATAATCTTGCTTAGATGGATAAACAAATCTCACCTTACCAAAAATAGTGGGGTGAGGAAGCTTGATTATAACTTCTTCTTTGAATGTCTACCTTTTGTGATACGTACTATAGTCGAGTTATACACTGAACCTTTCCCGATTATTTGAGGTTGACCAGAAGTCAGACTATTATGAGATTCTCCCTTCAGTCCAACAAACTGTCGTGGCGACCATAAAATTCCCGGTTGAACGCTACTAGAAATTTGAACCTTCACACCCACTTGACCCTGTTCATTGAGGAGTGTAATAACATCTCCCTCTTGTATATCATTAGATTCTGCATCCTCAGGATGAA
>JABXGU010000653.1 GCA_016550415.1 archaeon
AGACATGCATCGTTACTTCAATCTCGAAACAGCTATCCAACACATCGTTATAGAACATGGCAAACCACATGTCATTAGTGGTGAAGCTGTTAAGACTGCACGACACCTACACAAGGTTCAGAAATTAATGAATCGTTAAGACCCTGCGAAGTTCTGTTAGATCTGGATTGATAGCATCAACGACCATAGGGGCACTCGCTTTGTAGTATTTATCTTCAATTGGGAATGGATCTGCTAGTGATGAAATATCCGTTGTTTTTGATAACCTGTGAATTTGTAAGGATCTATGCACACTTGCTGGTACTCGCAATGTAACAATTGACCCTGCATAAGGTGGTGTAGAATTTGGAGGCGAGACATCTACCCACACTTGGGGCAAAGATATGAAAATATCAGTATAATTGGAGATGTACTTATTCTCATATTCTGTGCGAATGTCCAAAGTGGCATTTGGAAAGTGCATAGGTTGGTCTGGAAGGGCTGGGGAATCGCGGTAGCCTGACTGGATATAGAATTCACATACCGGTGATGTAAAGTCAAGTAAGCAGAAGGAGTTGTTTGTATAGGCGGTCACATTAAGATCGAATGTGAACCCCCAGCTAGCATTGAAATCTAGGACGGTGAAGTCAGTTTCGAAGGCAATAAGGGATTCATTATCAATTTTAGCATCACCCGAGATTGTTCCTACTCGTTGAACTTCAAGGAGTGAGATGTTTGCTATGAGGGTACTATCATTATAGATTGTCTTAGGAAATTCGATGTAAGCCCGACCATCCGAAAACTCAAACATTCCAATATAACTGGGAAGTGTGTTTAACGTAATATTGCAGTGAACAATCGAGCTATTACCATAAACGAGTGTATCGTTCTCAACGCTAACACTGAAATTAAAGGTGAACATGTCGGACAGATCGTCCGTGGCAAGGGATTCATCATTTGAGCTATTGATTGTGTATCCGAAGAGAAGCGACCAATATCCCTTAGCATTCCCTCCTAGGTCTCGTTGGGATACCATAGCAGGATTAATGCCACCGATGTTATAGGTGATTTTGCGGGACTCAATTGTAGGATCTATCAGATAGGTGTTTCCGAAGTAATCGTATACAATATAATCACCTACAGTCATGTTACGATTCTCATCAAAGGTATCTATCACGATTACATTAAGCGGTTGATCGCTGTTATAAGTTCCAATTCCGAATAGAGCTTCCATATAATCAATTGAAACTTCTGAAATATTGTTCACGTTGCAGTAGAATATGTCCTTCTGCAAGAAGTATACATCACTCTTTTCAATGGTTTCATTATCACTCAGTGGATTCAAGATTAAGATGGCAACAGCTGCTCCTCCGATGATAACTGCGATGAGGGCAACAACAAGCCCTAACTTAATCCATGAGGGCATGCGTCGAATTCTGTATGCCACACGGCGCTCCCGCTTTCGTTGCAGCTTCTCAGGGAGTCGCTCAAGACGCTTTTCGCGGCGCTTTCTATCTTTTTTGCGTCTTCGGGGCACAGTAGTCTTCCTGCCATACTAGGGCGATGCTGTCGTCGTTCCTTCCCGTATTTCAACGTTACGGCTCAGGTAACTATTTGCTGGTTCAATTTTTTCTCAACGTACTGCATGTATAAACTGGGGAAAATTTAAATGACTCACTGTGAACTCAAGACGAGCCCAATCTAAAATTCAAATAATGAAAATGTGGAGCGTGTCCGTATACATGCCAGAAAAAGAAGCGCCATCTGAGGAACCAACTGACCCAAAAGCAAAACCTGCCAAGGCTAAACCTAAAGCCAAGGAGCCAGCCCCACCTGCTCCCACTGAACCTAAACCTGAACCCGCAGAGGAAAAACCACCTGCAAAGGAGAAACCAAAACGGAAGGAGAAACCGAAAAGGCGAGCAAAATTAACTGTTCTTCAGGCTGCTGTTCTTGAGACAATTCGTGAACGTCCTCAGCGTCCTCAAGCTATTCAGACAATAATTCGTGGCGTTGGCGGTGTTGATGTACCACGAAATGAAATTATTCGTTCCCTCAATGAACTCAAAGAGAAGGGTTTGGTGGATAAAGTAACTGCAAAGGCTTGGCAAGCAAAATAAACTTGCTGAGACCCTACTTTTTACGTCCTTTTAATTCCTTCAAGGCACGTTCTGCAACACTCAAGGCCTTTTTGTACTTCTTTTCCATTTTGGTAAGTTCAATTGTTAATTCTCTCACACGCACAGCTAATTTGTTATTCTCATCTCGGAGCTCACTGAGTTTTTGTTCAGCAGCTTGGAGTTCATCACGAAGGGCAGACACTCGTTGAGGAACATATCCGCCTTTCCCTTCAACGTCCGTGCAGAGTTGTTGGAACCTCTCCACAGAGGCTTTTATTTTGCTGGCAAAATCTGTGCGTAATCGGATACGTCGTTTCTCTAATTCCTCAAGTGTTTGGGGTTCAGCATAATCAAGTGGATTAAATCCCATTGCAGCATGAATTGTCTCCCTGGTTCGAACATCAACAATGAGTGGAACCTCAACTGCATCTCCAGCAAATATGGCTTGTCCCGTATCAAGACGTTGAATGTCATCATTCCATTCACGAGACAATCCTTCTGTACTGGATACTACAATATCCACATCACGGATATCAGTTAATTGATGGATAATCCAGGTACCAACTTGGCTACGCACAGTAGTGTCGAGTAACTGAGGTTTCTGTGTAATAATTATTAGATTTGCTGCAAATTTGCGTCCCTCTTGTGCTAGGAGCCGCATAATTGGCGTAGTCGCTGCCTTTCCACGATTAGGTGCCAAAAGATGAGCTTCATCTACAAAACAATAAAATGGTGGAATCTTTCGATCAATAGCAGCTTGGTAAAGATTTGTCAGAATTTCCTGGGATAATGCTTCCTGAACGTGAAGATCAAGACCGCGGAAATTGATAATGGTTCCTTGACCAGATACAACGAGATCTTTTGGCTGAGTGCCCAATAGTGCCTCAATGGGTAGGTCAGCACCGGGGTTTGCATGAAGATCTGCAAATTCTATAACGCTTTTTTCATAACTCTTTGGTCTTACATTGAACCTTTCATTTTCCTCTTCTGCGGGTATCTTTAGACTTGAATATTCGCCATGACGGTCCAATATGACGATAGGGATTCCCTTTTTCAAAAACTCCTCCATAATAACGGCGGTAGTATAGCTTTTACCACTTCCTGTTTTGCCTACAACAAATAAGCGCCCCATTCGTTTAACAAGTAGTTGTATAGGG
>JABXGU010000654.1 GCA_016550415.1 archaeon
CTGAATTCTCTTTGCTCATATGCTGCAATAATTGGAAAATAGTTGGGAAACATAAATCTCTACATGTTATTGAAAAAATGATGTCTGACGACAGCTTTAAGGGGTGTCTAGGGAGATTATTAACATTAAAGATAGTTGAGTAGGCGTAGCAGTTGATAGAGGCAGGTCCACAAGAATATCGGTTTAAGATTGTAGTTTGTGGTGATTGGGCCGTTGGGAAAACCTCCTTGGTACGCCGTTATGCAACAAATCAATTCACCCAGGATTATCTGACAACTATTGCTGTTAATTTCATCTCAAAAGAAGTCGTAATTGACGGTGTTCACGTTAACATGACAATTTGGGATACTGGAGGTCAGGAACGATTTAGCCACCTGCGTAGGAGATATTACAAAGATTCCCATGGCGTGATTCTTGTCTTTGATTTAACACGTCCTGAATCCTTTCGTCACATCGAGAAACGTTGGCTTCCTGAAATAAATGAAATAATAGATGATTATGTGCCAGCAATTTGGGGAACCAAAGCTGACCTTGTTGAACAACGCGTTGTTAGCACCAGCTCCGGGGAGCGACTAGCAAGAAAAATCAATGCTTATTATTTTGAAACCTCATCCCTGACAGGACAAAATGTCGAAAAAGCCTTCCTTAGTCTTGGGCGCCTTGTTCTAAGTAATGCTCTCACCAAGGTTGATCATGAAGATAGCTTCTCAATCTAGAATCTTCATCCATCCTCATTTCTATCAAGTTAATATCTAATAATCGAACAGAAGACCAGACTGCAATGAAAGGTGAGAGTACAAGTGACCCCTAAAGTGAAACCCCAAAAAATTAAGCAGAGACTAAATTCCCTTGATGGAAAAACATGGACACGTTACTCTATTTCTATCTGGGATATCATTAAGACAAAAGAAGAGATGAGATTGAAGCACCCTGCCTTATTTCCCCAAGCTCTTGTCAGACGATTATTAGAAATCTATACAAAACCTGGGGACACCATCTTAGATCCTTTTGCTGGATCCGGAAGCACACTCGTCGCTGCTGAAAAATTAGGACGCCAAGGTATTGGCTTCGAAATCACTTCAGAATATGTTGCTCTTGCTCAGAAACGCATCCAGATGGAAAACAACGAACAATCTCAGATGATTACTCTGAAGATTCTAAATGAAGACGCTCGCAATATTAGTCAGCATATAGCACCTAATTCAATCGATTTGATAGTGACATCTCCTCCCTATTGGAATATCCATCGACAACGTCGTAGTGCAGATGGAAAATCGCCTAGACCTTACTCTAAATCAAAACAAGACCTGGGAAATATAACCTCCTATTCCCGATTCCTTGACAACCTGAACATAGTATTCAGTCAACTCTTCCTAGTAGTAAAACCAGGACGATGGTGTATCCTCATTGTCATGGACCTCCGCAAAGGAAGTAAATTTTATCCCTTTCACATAGATTGCATCCAACGTATGCAAACAAGCGGTTTCCTGCTTGAAGACATCATTATCTGGGATAGGCGCCAAGAATACCACAACCTCCGCCCCCTAGGATATCCCACCACATTCAGAGTCAACAAGTGCCACGAGTACATACTCATTTTCCAAAAACCACTATCTACGACGCCCAAATCTTAAGTATTCAAAACACCGAGCTAGCAAATGAGGCTGCTGTAATGACTAGTAGCGATGTAGACAGTGAAACTGCTTGGGAGGGCGCCTTAACTTGCCCTTGTGGACGTCCATATATACTATTGAAAGTTGATGAAGTACTCGTAACAAAAAGCAATGAATTACAACCTCTTGCCACCTATGTTCGCTGTCCTGTTCATCGACGTGTACGTCGCATTTTTCTACCATATAGTCGATTAAGCGAATGGATAGGTCCAGTTAGTGACAGGCTTTTCAGATGTAACA
>JABXGU010000655.1 GCA_016550415.1 archaeon
AAAGGTATCCATCCATCACGGAACATTGAAGCGACCGTTGAAATTGTCAGTCAGTATGCGCATGGTCAGCATTGGTTGGAAAACCTCTGTGCTGATATTGCCAAGGAACAGTTACAACGCCATGAATATGCCCGTGAGGCTGAAGTCCGAGCCTCAGCTGATGTAGTATATGATCGCGCTACACCCCAGTCCAATATTCGAACCTACGAATCCTGCACAATGAAGGCGAAAGCCATTGCCATTCGAAAAGGAAAGCAAAAGTATAACATACGGAAATGGATTGGTGTTACTGTGTCCGGTATCACGGCATGCCCTTGTGCCCAGGAAATGCTTCGGGACGAGGTTTTAACAGATTTAGTAAAAGAACACAAAGTCAAAAAGAAGCAGGCCAAGCAAATTGCAGATACCCTTCCCATAGGCAGTCATATGCAGCGAAGTTATGGTTCTGTGATGGTCGAAATTCCACAGAATTTTCAAATTAACGCTTTGCAACTGGTTGATATCGTAGAACAATCCATGAGTGCTAGCACATACGAGCTGTTAAAACGACCCGATGAAGCCTCTGTTGTTAAAACGGCGCTTGATAATCCCAAATTTGTGGAAGATGCAATTCGCCATATGGTGAAAAATGTCGTAGAAGCATTCCCTTCTCTTCCTGATGAAATGGAGCTCTTTTTTGAACAACGCAATGAAGAATGTATTCATCGCCATGATCTTGTTGCCGTGGAAACCCTGACGATGGGTGAAGCACGACAGCAAATCAGTAACTCCACATAGGAACAACCTTTTAGATATATCATGGAATCATGACTTGGTGTTGGATTTGAGCCCCATAAACCTGAAAGAGTGGTGGCCTCGCTATGGAGCTATTGTCGACCAATTCGGTTATGATATGAAGACCGACCAAGAAGCAACAGATTTACTCAGCGGTTTCATCAAAAATGTAGCAAGACCACTATTAGATGCTCAACGGCAAATCGAAGGAAATAATGTGTTAGTGTGTGGAGCAGGACCTTCAATTCTGGATAACCTAATTGCTATACAGGACTATGGACTCATCGATGAGACTATCATCTTTGCAGCAGATGGGGCTACCACAGCTTGTCTCGAAAGAGAGATTATACCTGATTTTGTCTTCACCGATCTAGATGGTGATATGAATGACATCATTACAGCACAGAAACAGGGAGCAACTGTTGTAGTTCACGCTCATGGTGATAATATCCCACAACTGCAAAGCTGGATTACTCGCCTCCAAGAAGGCCGATCAATCATGGGCTCCACACAAATACGTCCTCGACCTGACGTCCATAACCTTGGAGGATTCACTGACGGAGACCGATGCGTATTCTGGGCGGAGGGACTCCGCGCTGCACAAATTGGGTTGGTGGGTATGGATTTGGGAAATACCATCGGTCGATATTCAAAACCTGAATTAACTCAAGATACTGTAGCCACCCCCGTGAAACGGCAAAAGCTATTGGTTGCTAAAGAACTATTATCTTGGTTGGCAACCTGGAGTATTAGCCGATTAATCAACCTAACCGGAATCTATGCAACGATTCCAGGCATTAGTAATCAGGCGATCACTGAATTCTCCTGGGATTCAAAATAGCCTAACATAACATGGAGGATTTGAACCATTGAAAATTCTATTAGTTACAGGAACGATTGAAGCAGCGCATCTAAGACAAATTCTTAAGGACCACCCCTCGCCCCACTCATTCGATGTCCTCGAATTACCTCTAGCAGTTGCGGCTTTTCTACACCCGAAGTATGTTACCTCACAAATTAAGCTGCGCGGACCTCTAGAAAAGTATAATCTCATATTACTCCCAGGCATGGTCTCTGGTGATACTCGCATTGTAACCGAGAGCACAGGCATT
>JABXGU010000656.1 GCA_016550415.1 archaeon
CATTGATGAAAGCCCGTCAAGAAGTTCTAAGCTTCTAATCGCCATGTAGGTATTCATTAGAGTGGCAATTGTTGAATTTCGATCGCTAGAAAAGCCACCATAGTATATTGAATCTGCGGGATTCAGGATTTGGCATGAATTCAACCATGCAATAGCTAGGCTATCATTTGCCCTATCAAGTTGGTCAAGAATATCTAGAGTTTCCAATGCAAAGTAGGTTGCAAAAATGGAGGCATTATCAGTAACTGTGTCAGCAAAGCCGCCAACTGTAATTGGATATTCTGTGGCGTTCAAGCGTTGAAGATCAATAGTGAAATTGGCTGCAAGAGCGCCATCTATACTATCTGTCTCGTTTAGCCAGTATAATGTTTGAATAGCGTAATAGGTATCAGTTATCGTAACATATTCTGTATCTGGATCAGAGATAAAGCCGCCATAATTTGTATTATTAACAGCTGCAGTTGTGTTTTGTAGTGGTGTTATCCAATCAGTCATACTGGAAATAATATTTTGTTCTGTCAGAGAATCATTTGCAGTTGTCCAAGCATGTAATACCTCAAGAATTCCAGCAACAGCAGAAGTCGTGGAGATGGTTGGGTTTTCTGCACCAGGATGAAGGACTGCACCACCCGAATCATCTATGCATGAAGTTGAGAAATCAATCACAAGCTGTTTTCGTGTCTCCGATCCTGCTGTAATGGCTGGGTTAAGCATGGTGAAGAACAGGAGACTTAACACAAGAACTACAAGGAATCTGCGCAAACGTTGTTCCTCCGAGCTAATCTGAGCTTCTCGAATTAGATGAATTGCCTTAAAACCTTGTGGTTATGGTGGCTTTACTTTAAGCCAATGAGTAACTGCGACTACAGCATCTCCACAGGCACGGACAATCTGACGGGGTTCTCCTGTGATATCGCCAATAGCGTAAACTCCGGGGATGTTTGTTTGTTGATTTTGGTTGACGAGAATGTTGCCCTTGTCGTCAAGTTTGATGTTTGTCGCTTCGACTATTGAGCTGTTAGGTCGAGTGCCTACGGCAATGAAAACACCATTTGCAGGCTGTATCCACTCTTGACCTGTTTTTTTGTTGCGTAGCTTAACCCCTGTCACAATCTCTTCTCCCAAGATCTCAGTCATTATAGTATCCCATAGTATCTCAACATTTTCTAATTTCATTAATCGGTCTGCATAAGTTTGGTCAGCCCGTAATTTATCTCGTCGGTGTACGAGATATACCTTCTCTGTTATGTTTGCGAGAAAGAGTGCATCCACCGCAGCAGTATTTCCTCCGCCTACAATCAGTGTGGTCTTACCCCGAAATAGTGGACCATCACATGTCGCACAATAACTAACTCCTCGACCTTTGTATTCTGATTCTCCTGGTACTCCTAATTCAGCATCAGCAGCTCCCATAGCAAGGATGATAGCAGGTGCTTGATATTCTTCCCCCTTAGTAGTAATAGCAGCTTTTACCTTGTCTTTTATCTTCAGTTTTTCAACGGTTGTCAATTCATGTATTTCTGCGCCAGCCTTTATGGTCTGTTCTTTCATTTTTATTGATAGTTCGCCGCCGCTTATGCTTTCGAAACCTGGATAGTTCTCCACTAACCAGGCGTTTATCATTTGACCACCAGCAATTCCTGTCTCGAGAATGGTCACATTGAGTCCCATGCGGGTACCATAGAGTCCAGCTGTGAGGCCACCAGGACCACCACCAATTATTATCAAGTCCCGTTTTTCAACCATTTTCTTTTCACCTGATTTCAAATAACGCAGCAGTGCCTATTATTTTTAGATTTTGTCTGCGCTAGCATTTTAAAAAATCATCAAAGTCAAGTATTCATCAAATTAGAGTTTATCGAGTTTTCCACGAGCAATAGCTTCTAATCTCTCTACTGCTTCGCGGTATCCTCCAGCGTAGATGATATCGCCTGCCTGTAATTTGAACCTGCCTGATGGGTCGTAGGTCCAGCGGGTATCCCGTTTAACTGCAAAAATACGTGTCCCATGGTCACCCAGTCGAAGCTGAGCCAATGTTTTGTCTGCTAAGATTGAGTTGGCGGTTACAACTTCCCTGCTAACTCGCTCATCTGCCTCCTGTAGCGCCAACTCCATAAGAGGATGAACTTCTACGCCTCGCAACACAATTTCTGCCATCTCTGCAGCCGCATCTGAAAGGTTTTCAGCTGCCACTCCAAGTCGTATCAGTCCAAGGCGGCGTTTCTCTTCTCCCTTTGAAAGCTTCATCTGAAGAACTTCTAGTTCAAATTCAGTGTGGAATTTGTCAAATGCCTCCTCCAACTCGAAAATGTCTTCAGCGATATCCTTGTTATTTGTAAGAAGTGCAGTATAGGCTAGGTTGATGAGGAGTTCAGAGGTGTCCTTCATCTGGATAAGCATATCAAGGATACGCTCTTCCCGGGTTCCCTTTCTCTTTGGTTTTCTAAGTAATCTCCTTAAGCTCACCAGCAGCCAGCCTCTGCAATTTTCTAATACTATCTCCTATTCCTCGGGCAATAACCCGGTCATTATTTTTTAATTTCCAAGAGTCGGGAGGATGAATAGTCCATGATCTTTTTCGCTGTATTGCTATGACATCGCAGCCAATCTCTTCTTCTAGGTTAATTTCTGCAAGTGTTTTTCCAAGGAGTACCGATTTATCTAGAATCGTAGCGCGACCCACAATCTCTTCTGCTTGGCTGATTGCCATCCAGAGTATTCCGGGAATACCGATATCATGAATGACGAGTCCTGCGATATCAGCCGCAGCATCACTTATCTTATTAGCTGATGATGCGGCTTTCATAATACCTGCGATTTGCTCGGCATCTTCCTTATCTCTAACAGCAAGTGAACTGTTCATTAAGAGCAGGTAGCTCAAGTAATCTACCCGTTTCTCCATTTCCATGACTTCTTCTGCCAGTCCCCTATCGTTGAACATTACCGCTGAATAGGCAAGGTCAATCATTAGTTCGCTTAGATCCTTCATTTCGACTAATAAGCTGCGAACTGGGATTGGTTGATATTCGACTTCCTGCAGATCCTCTTGCATCTAAACTCAAGGTCTCCTTGTGCAGCAAAAATTGTATAATCTTATCAGGTACTTCTATCTGGAAAATCCTTGCTTTTCAGTTTTTCGAGTATGTTAATTTGACTAGTCAA
>JABXGU010000657.1 GCA_016550415.1 archaeon
CAGGAATCATCGCTGTAATTGCTGTCACTTTAATAGCCCCTATAATTCCAGCATTCATCACAGAACAAATTGCATTAAAATGGATTCTAATTGGTGTCTTCATCATTGTAGGAGTGCTTGTATTTGGTCTCTTCAAATGGGCAGAAAGCCTTCTCCAGTTAATCTGCACCATCCTTGGTTCCCGACCACTCCTCCTTATCCTATCCTTCATAGGTGTCATTCAAGCAATAGCGTTAATCGTCTTTGGAGGAAGCGGCGGAATTCTCTGGCTTTTCATCCACTAGTATACATTATTAAAATTAAGGGGCAGGAATTGGCAAGAACAAGAGGCGAAGCAGCATATAGCCAGTGCTGATTAATAAATAGGTAAAGAACAAGATAACACCCGCTTTGAGGAACTCGGAGTAAGAGATTGGACGTTTTTCCTTCTCTGCCACACTCATCGTCAAAACATTAGCAGCACTAGCTATTGGTGTCAAAGCACCACCTAGCACTGCACCAACAGTTAATGAAGCCCAAAGGGTGCCAACAGCGCCTTCCATTCCCGCAGTTCCACCAACGATGTCTACAACAGGGATGAGAGTGGCGGTAACAGGAATATTATCTATTGCACCACTTGTAAACCCAGTTATCCATACCATGGAAACAGTGGCAAGTAGAGGATTACCCATTGCAATCGCAGATAGACCCTCTCCTATTTTGAAAAGGACTCCAAACTCCTCCATTAGTCCAACCAATAGGAAAAGCCCGATGAAAAAGAAGAGTGCTGCCCAGTCAACCTCCCGGAAGAGCCGTTCGGGCTGAACACCACTAAACATTATAAAAAGTAAGGCACCTATCAGGGCAACCAGCCATGATAGTCCCGCTGAACCCAGTACAATGAAACCAACGATTAATCCAACTAAGAGAATGGCAGTACGGTAGAAAACACCACGATCTTCAACCATATTCCATTCATCTAGTAACATAAGGCGTTCAATTCGCTCTTCTCGTGGCATCTTCAGATCCTTTTGGAATATTCGCATAGAGATGAATAATGTGACAACGAGGAGAATGAGTGCAAGCGGGAGAAGATTAACAACAAACCAGAGGAAGTCGTAGGCGGTTGCACCAGCAACAAGCATGCAAGGAATACTGGAAATCAATGTGGTGATGCCGCCCACATTGCAGACCATTGCTTCAGATATTAGGAAGGGTGTTGGATTTGTTTCGAGTGCGTCACAAGCAAGAATTGTTAGTGGTGCGATTATAAGCACTGTAGTAGCCAAAACTGTAGACATTAAGAAACTGAGAAGGCAAAATATGACAAGAAGTCTTCGAGGACTACCCCTGCTGAACTTTAGTGATTTTACAGCTATGAATTGAAATAATCCTGAGTCCTTTGCCACTTCTGTTATGACCATCAATGCGAGGATGACAATGAGGGTGTCCAGTGAGACAAATTTTTCAAAGAGGTAGGAGAATACTTCTGAGCCAAAGACGGGAGGCAAAGTCAGATACTCAGCTGCAAGCTCAGGATCATATAATGGGGGATTGGCTATTATCCATTCACGCCAAGGGAACCAAATATGCCATAGAAAGATTAGACCGATGGAAGCACCAAGGAGAGCCGCTACAGTGTGGTCTGTCATGTCTAAGGTTATCATTAGGATGACAGCGATGAAGAGCATGATAATGAAGATTTCAGGCCAAATTATCCAAATTATAGGGCATCACCCGAATTCTGGTGACCTTCCATCGCAGTGAAGGCTGAGCGAGGGAAAGCTTGAGTGTCAACAATAACAGTCTATTCTTAAAATAAGCTTTTGCTGCTATTCCATTTATACATCTAAGGACCGGAACTGTATAACCGCCTTTATGATTGCCAGGAAATATTCTATCTGGGATAAATCCATCACCGTATGGGTTAGCCCGAAAATATAGCCACCACCAATTCCTAGGATTCTAAGTTGTTCGTTCAAGTAATGTAACGCCTTAGGTATTGGCTTTGCTTTTAGTTGGTGGAGATCAATACCTCCATGAAAGGTGAGGTGTTCACCAAATTGGCTTTTCAGTCCCTTGGCACTCATATTTTGAGCAGTTGGTTGGATAGGACTTAGCACATCTATTTTTGATTTTATTAAGCTAGGAATCAGTGGCTTAATAGCCCCACATGAATGGAGGAGCACCGACACTTTGGAGGCTCGCTTGATTGCCTTGACCAATCGACTAAGACGAGGCTGGATAAGTCGCTGGAAAATACTGGGTGCCATGAATGGTCCACTTTCCATTCCATAGTCATCCCCAATAATGACAATTTGGATGTGGTCACCCCCCATTGAGAGAAAGTTCTCCCAGAAACTGATCTTGAAGCGGAGTGCCTGATCCATTAGATAGGTGGCTAATTCAGGATTTTGGAGGAGTACAGATAGGAATCTTGGCCAGCCCATGAGCCAGCAGCCTAGTTCAAAGATGCCAGGACAGGATGGGTCTGCAATGACTGCATATCCTTCTCTGGAATAAGATTGGGCTAAGGCGATTGCTGGAGTAAACCATGATTCTTTTAGCTTTGGCCAGTTAAACTTGTCAATATCCTTGGGTATCTGGGCAGCAGCCAGTGGAGGTGACTCAATCGAGAAGATAGTTCCTCTTTGATGGTATCTTAGCCCCAACCAATCCACATAGTATTTAGACAATTCTGTTTGAGTAGGAACTGGAAGAGAAGCATGGATATGACGAGTATCCACTTTGAGCTGCTGTAGAAGTGGCTCTGGTATGTCTACTAATTGCTGAACAGGATTCCACACTGAAACTCGTTGTCCTGGTAACTGCAAGCGCTCTAATAACTTCTCAGCTATCTGTTTTGAGATACTATTGGCTGGTCCACCCAAATCAATTGGAATCCGGTCTGTCTCTTGACGCCTTAAAGCAGCTAAGACCCGTTCTCGCGACTCCACATCCAGCAACCTCTTGATGGAATAAAAAGTACTAAACAAAGACATTGACTGTTCTGATATTACAATGATTGGCAGAACTCCACAATCGTACTCACAAGTGCTTCAGGTTGTTCCAGCTGAATAGAATGCCCAGTATCTTCAATTACTTTCAACACAGCTTTGGGAATGTGAGTAGCAAAATATTCACCAACACGACAAGGGAAAATATTGTCTTGCGAGCATTGGATAATAAGGGTTGGTGCCTGAATTTCTCCTAGCCGGGCTTCAATATTGAAGCGTAATGCCGCACTAGCTGCATATCCGTGACTAATCTGATTTGCCTTTACCTGTTCTTCGTCAGCCAATAGAAGTTCTATCATTCCAGGTGTAGAACGGATTTTTTCAGGGTTGAAGAATTTTGCTTCTAGTTGTTTCTCGAATCTTTCCTTTGGAGGCAGTCCAAATCCAGCTTGACTCTCTACAAGCCACGCCTCGGCAACTTCAACACCTACCTTTGGACCAGTGCAAATGAGTATAAGAGCCTTGAGTCGTTTTGGAGCATCAAGTGCCATTTGTTGAGCAACAAACCCTCCAAGACTGTGTCCAGCCACAACGCATTTTTCAACCTTCAACTCATCTAAAAGACCCACAAGATCCTGTGCAAACATTTCAGGCGTGTAGTGGATGTTTGGTTTGTCTGATCTACCATGACCACGCAACTCTGGAAGGATTAGGTGAAAATGCTTCCGCAAATTTGGACGTATGTACTCCCACATTGGAAGAAAGCTTGAGAAGCCATGGATAAGTAGCAGGTTTTCTCCTTGTCCATCAATTTCATAATATATCTTATATTCTCCAACTTTGGCATATGGCATCGATGTCACCGAGTATATCCCTTATTAGATGACTAGAGCTAATGTGCTTTTCGTTCCACCTCACTTGCTGCCTTGGATGAAAAATTGCATACAAAGATTGTCTTGTAGCGGCTTAGCCGGGTTAGTAAACCTAATAATGCTCAATTTACCTTCAATATTTTAGAGGGACCATACTAGCATGAAAATGCATTCAGAATAGGTTCCTTGCTATTGGGGGCCCTTGCACTGGACAACCTGCTATTAGCATCATATATACTAATTTTCCCATTCCTTTTGATTATCATTATCTTGTTGATAGTATGTATTATTTATCTGGCAGTTCGTGAAGCTACAGAGTCTTCAGAATCTCACGCATATGTGCGAGCTAGTCCAGGAGATGAATGGACTCCCGTTGAACCTATCAGCAAACAACGACCATCGCAGTCCTCCAAGCATCAAGTGGATGTGATTGTATGTACTTGCGGGAAATGGAATGAACCAAGTCAGCATATCTGTTGGAATTGCAGCGCCTCCCTTAGCCCCTCCACAAAATTTCTACAAACCTTTACCTTCGAAACAGCACCACGATGCGCAGTATGCACCTTTTGGGTATACCCAGGTGAGCGGGTCATACTTTGCCCTGCTTGCCAAGCACAAGGACACCGTGCCCACATGCTTGAATATCTTAAAGCCAAAGGAGCCTGCCCAGTTTGTAAACGGCGATTTACCGCGGACCAATTTCTTACAGCAATACCAATTATTGGACCCTCTCGAGAATTATCTCATATTCAAGAGGCGAAGTAGGTGCTTGAATGGCTCATCATTGACATTGTACTTCTCCTAGTGTGTCTTGCTTGTGCAGGAGCTTGTGACAAATCAAGAGAACAGTCTAGGAGACCACATGGTTCACCTGCTTCTCCAAGGTCAGCTCCTTCATATACAAAACCAAGGGTTAAACAGCAAGTTCAACGACCCTGGCAACCATCTCAACATCAAATAGATGTGATTGTATGTACTTGTGGTAAATGGAACCAACCGGATCAAACCAGTTGCTGGAGCTGTGGTGAAGCCTTTACTTCCAGTGACGCTCCGAAGACCTTTACCTTTGAAACAGCTGAACGTTGTGCAGTATGTAGCTTTTGGGTATACCCAGGTGAACAAGTTACACTTTGCCCTGCTTGCAAAGCACAGGGACACCGAGTTCATATGCTAGAATATTTCAAAGCCAAAGGAGCCTGCCCAGTGTGCACTCAAAGGATTAGTTCATCCCATTTACTTCATGCAAAAAGTCTCTCCGCTTAAACCTCAACTCCATAATGGTGTAGGAGTTTAGGTAATTAAATCTGCAAACTAGATGAAATAGGTGCGTGGCAATCGGGTTATCCTATGTGCACCTCTTTTTGTGATAATAGCATCATCTTCGATGCGTACACCACCAACACGCTTGTAATAAAGACCGGGTTCTATGGCTACAACTGCTCCTTCACGAAGAAGAGAGGGAACGGGAGAAAGACGGGGAAGTTCGTGAACATCAAGCCCAATACCATGTCCAAGTCCGTGAAGCATACCTTCTTTAATTTCAGGAGTACGATTTGCAGATGGATACCCATCATGTTCTAGAGAATCAGACATAGCATCCAATAATTCCTCTGTGGTACCTCCTACCTGAATTGCATCTAATACTGCATCAAGGGATGATTCCACTGCTTCGAACATCTTCTGCAATTTGGCTGATACCTTACCACGCACAATTGTTCGTGTGATATCAGCGTGAAATCGTTCTTCAAGCCGTCGTGGGTAGATATCCACTATAATAGGTTCATTGGCTCGAAGTTTATCCTTTCGTTGTCCTAGATAATGGAAATCGGCACTACGTGGGCCACCAGCAACAATTGATTCCTGACTATTCTCTGAATCATTTTCAACAAGTGAATGCTCGATAATGCGTTTAACTCGCCCGACAGTAAGTGGAGCGCCATCATGTAAAAGCACATTTTTGGGTCCCACAGTAGCATTCTGAATAACTTCGATTACACGCTCAAATGTTGCTTCAGTTGCACGACTCGCCTTATTTATCGCCCGGAGTTCCTCTGCACTCTTAGTTTCACGGGCTTGGAGAAACAAGTCATGAACAGGCTTTGTCTTCACATCATAATGGTTCAACTCAGCAACTACAACTGAATCAATATCACGTGGAATACCAACCACACCGCCAGAAGGAAGCAAATTCTCAACAATACTGATTATAATGCGCTTTTCTAGCTCCTCCCGTGATAAGCGGTTACGAATTGCCTGCTCCCATATCGGACTCAAACTATGAAATTCCTGCATCAGAGAATGTTTCTTTGCCCGTTCACATACTAAGTCTGTGGCTGCTAATACTGGAGACTCCCCCGCAGACTTTACATAATAGGCTTGATCCACTGTGAGAAATTTTGTAACATAATATAGATTGGGGTTATGAATGCTAAGACCTTCAAGGAAGAGTGCATCTACTCCAAATTCTGCCATTAAGTTATCTAGGTCATCAAGCAAGACACCACGTCCCTAGTACCCATCATTCCACACCCCCCTAAAAGAAAAGGTTTTTCCACAGATGAAATAACAATGATTCCCTTCAAATGAGTACAAATCCATTTGATTAAAAAAATAAGTTCAAAAACTAAAAACCCCTTAGAAAGCTTCTCAATCATTCTATGGAGAGACATATTACTATGAAAGACAATACAACAACCAACTCATCTGAACACACCCCAACCACCCCTAAGGGTACAGAAGATGAATCTCAGATATCTGAAGAAGGAACACAACCAGCTAAAATTGGCTTCTGGAGAGCCTTCTGGACCGTTTTAACATACCGAAGCTACTCAGTATATCTTGTAACATCTTGGATTCTGGGCATCTTTGGCATAATTATTGAATGGTACCTTTTGCTCTACTTA
>JABXGU010000658.1 GCA_016550415.1 archaeon
AAAACATCAGCGGAACAAGGTATTTTACTATTTTTTTAGTGGACACAAAGCTAAAGGGGTGGCAGTCTGTCAATGGCGTTTGGAGCCTTTGGAATATGCCTCCGGTAACTGTGGTGTTTGAACCAGATGGACGACATGCACGGGCAAAACGAGATGAATCACTTTTTGCCATTGCTCGCCGGGTAGGCATAAACATTCGATCTGATTGTGGTGGGCAAGGTTCCTGTGGAAAATGTCGGATTCTAATTCGACCTGCATCTGCTGTAACGCCCATTACAACAGCTGAAAAGACACACCTTACATCAAAGGAACTGCGAAAAGGAATACGCCTTGCCTGCCAGGCTCGAGTAAAAGGCTCCAGAGAACTTCGGGTAATTTTGCTTCCCGAGTCTCGTCCTACTCGCCGCAGACTTCAAATTGAGGGAATCTCCAAACCTGTTTCTCTTCGATCTTCCATACATAGCCTTCTTCTTCGTATTCCTCCTGTGGACCCAGATAATCCTGTTCCTGATGATGAAAGGTTGACAAAGGAATTAGGAAAAATCGAAGACAAGTATGCTCAAAAATCATGGAGAATCCCAATAGTTGTACATCGTACATTGCCTGAGGTTCTTCGAAGGGCCTCAGGTCACGTTACAGTTATTTTTCAGAAGCCTCGCACCATTCTTGATGTAATAGCAGGGGATGCTCAGGAGAATATTTTTGGTGTTGCCATTGATATTGGGACTTCAAAATTAGTTGCGTGTCTCCATTCTCTCGTTTCTGGAAAATGTATTGCAGCAGCGGGGATTGAAAACCCGCAAATCAGTTATGGCGAAGACATAATGTCCCGTCTTAGCTATGCTGGTGCTGACTCCGCTAATCGAAGGGAACTCCAGCATCTCGTTTGCGAAGGAGTCAATCAGCTACTGCAAATGCTGGCGAATCAGAGTGGGATCTCATCTAAGAATATTTACGAAATTGTGGTTGCAGGCAATACAGCAATGACGAGTCTATTCTTGGGGGTAGATACAACTTTTCTTGCCTTTGGTCCATTCGTCTTACCCTTCCGGGGACCACTTAATATTCCAGCCTCTCATCTTGGGTTGTCTCTTCCCTCTCACGTTAATGTGCACATCCTGCCAAATGTTGCAGGCTATGTTGGTGCTGATGCTGTGGCTGATATCCTGGCAACTCAGCTTAATCGGCGCAGAAAAATCAGCTTACTTATTGATATTGGCACTAATACTGAAGTCGTTTTTGGAAATCGAGATGGATTGGCAGCATGTTCATGTGCGGCTGGACCTGCTTTCGAAGGTGCTCATATTGAGCATGGTATGAAGGCCGTCACTGGCGCTATAGAGCGCCTTAGAATTAATCCCAATACTCTTGATATAGAAGTTGCTACAGTTGATGATGCTATTCCTATTGGAATATGCGGTTCTGGAGTACTGGACACAGTAGCCCAACTAGCTGAGGCTGGGCTAATCACACACCAAGGAAAATTCACTAAGGCGGCTTCTCCTCGTCTACAGCAATCCAATGGTGGACGCAAGTTTATACTAGTTAAAGGAGCAGCTAGTAAGAATCAGCCAACAATAACAATATCCGAGTATGACATTAGTCAACTATTACTGGCTAAAGCCGCAGTACAGACAGGTTACGAAATACTACTTAGCCAGAAACAACTAACACCTGATGATATTGACCATGTGTATATTGCTGGTGCCTTTGGGCGATATCTAAACCCAGTAAGCGCTCAACGAATTGGATTGATTCCGCATGTTCCAGTGAATCGTGTAACTTTTGCAGGTAACACTGCTTTAGCGGGAGCTAGCATGGCTCTACTCTCCCTACCTGCACGAAGACAAGCCACAAAAATAGCCCGAATAATCCACCATATCGACCTAGCTCGGCATCCCGCTTTCAATCAAACATATACTGCGTCCTTGTTCCTTCCTTCAAAATGATAAATTTCTTAAAGAAAGCAAGTCCCACTACTCAAATCCTTGAAATAGGCGAAGAACATTGAGCGAAGAATCATCTTCAGAGAAAGAATCTTGGTGTGAAGTGCCCACTGAACGATGCGTAATTGGCACATTCGGTGCCGCCTCCTTCGCTAACGATATGGGTTCAGACATTGTTTTCTCTATTTGGCCAACCTTTGTAATCCTACTTGGAGGAAATGCACTTCTCATTGGGCTCCTCGATGGTCTAGGAGACTTTATCGTCAATCTCTCTAAGGGTTTCTCCGGGTTCTTATCAGACAAACTACAACGGCGTAAACCCTTCATCTGGTCAGGATATTTGGCAGCAAGCATGTCTCGAGTGTTATATGGGGTTGCTCCCTCTTGGCATTGGTTAGTACCAGCACGTGTGCTTGATCGTGCAGGAAAAATTCGGGGGTCACCACGTGATGCTCTAATAGCTGATATCTCATCAAATGAAACACGTGGAAGAAACTTTGGCATACTAAGAACATTAGATAATACAGGTGCGTTGTTTGGAATTCTCATAACTATCGCTTTCGTAACCTTTGCATTTCCTTTGCTTGAATCACAAGGTTTCACTCTTCTTAGCAGTCTTCAACTACTTTTCATAGCTGCAGCCATTCCCACAGTAATCGGTGCACTCCTGATAATTATCAAGATACCTGATTACCGCAAGGAAATAGGAAAACATGTATTCCGTATTGGAGGAATTAATCGGCAACTTACCCTATTCATAACGCTTAGTTTCATCTTTGCTTTAGCCTTCTTTAGCTACTCATTTGTCACCCTCTATGCGAGTTTCTTCCTTGAAGTGCCCCTGATAAATCCTTACCTTAAAGTCACGATAGCTTATCTCATCTTTACAATGACTGCTGCCCTTCTATCAGCTCCTTTGGGTAAACTTAGTGATCGAATCGGTCGTCGAGTAACCCTCCTCCTCGGTTATGGTACATTTGCCATTATGTGCCTAATATTCATTATAATCCCAAATGCCTTGACTATGCTGGCTGCGATGATTTTCTATGGTGCCAGCATTGGTGCTATCGTACCAACACAACGTTCACTTGTTGCAGAACTAGCTCCTGTTGACCTCCGAGCCAGCCTTCTGGGACTTTATCAAATGTTAATTGGTGTAGCAGCGCTTGCTGCTAATATCCTAGCAGGACTAATATGGGTACTTTACTTGCCTGCAACTTCATTCATGCTTTCCCTTTTTCTCACTCTGATTGCCGCACTTCTTCTTCCACTGGTTAAGGAATCCACTTAGGGAATTTGTAGTAGTTGTTATTCATCCTAACCTAGGTGGGTAAGGGTTTGGGCTCAATATCACCAATGAACATAATTCCAAGAATCATGAGGTTTATGGCAAGTGTAAGGACGAGGATGGGCATCGCACCAAAGATAGTATAGAGGAGGCTAGCAGGAATTGGTGTGAAGATAAAGGCTAGCATTATGACAATCATAAAGATACTAAGCATTTTCGCAGTCTCTGTTTGCGGCAAGGCTCGTCGCAAATAGGTGAGTATCAGTGTCATCCATAGGATATCATTGATGTATTTCATTGCCATTGCCAAAAAGGCTGTACTTAGAAGTGGCTGAAGAAAAGGGAAAGAAGTTGTGAGAGAGGTAACAAGAGTGAGAGGTAACCAATATGGAACCAGCGGAGCAATAATGAGTAAAGTTAAGCATATTGGCATTACACTATACACAATAATAATTGTCCGTCGACTCCCATATTTGTCAAAGAAACCCCCAACAGTGATGGAGAGGGGAATAGAGACAGCTAGTACAATAATAAGCATTAGGCTAATCGCGTCGATTGGAAAGGCTAATGTCTCATTCAAGTAAAACATAATAACGAATCTATAGAATCCATCGCTGAAGGCGTCAAGAAGGAGTACTGCTAGAAACACGGGAAGTATCGTAATGAGTAATCGGAATGCATGGGCATTTTGAGAAAAGAAGTCACGAAATGTGCTAGTATCACGGTTTTTTCGTTCTATTTTTACCGCTGGAGCTAGAAAGATGGCCCGTATTAAAGCAGCGAGGATGTAGCAACTGCCACCAACAAAGAACATGAACTGAATTGCATTCACAAATGCTGTGCCTGTCCCTATTAGCCATGTAACAAGACCAAGACCAATTAGCCCAAAGGCAGAACTGGTTTGGAAGATACCCATGGCTAAGCCACTATGTTCCATTGGGATATTCTCATAAATGTAAGAAGTTGATCCACTGGCGAAGAGAGTTGAACTAGCGAGAATAATGCAACTTATGATTACCAAGGGAATGGTAGTAGCGAATGCAAAAGCGAACATCCCTATTCCTGAAACCAGCATGGTCATCACTGAGAGCCATTTACGGTTGTAATTATCTCCGACATATCCACCAAAGAATCGGGTGCTGAGTTCCATGATCATGTAAATGGTGAAAAGTATTCCAATTAGAATATAGTCTAGAAGGAGATCTCGCAAGTAGAGCAA
>JABXGU010000072.1 GCA_016550415.1 archaeon
ATGATCAAGAAGAATCTCGAAACCTTCGTGGCGACGAAACAGATAGTGGAATTACTCGGTAGAGAAATTATTGAACCCGATGAGTGGAGAAAACTCTTAAAAATGAGAAAACCGGGCGGCAAGCTCAACGGTTCATTGGGATCCATTTGAGCGAAAGGATCAAGACGGGGATCAAAACCATGTTTGTTGGATAAGAACTTCCTGTTTTGGGTGGAAGTGTAGGGGAGATTTTCCTTGTGTGTCAAGCTGAATTCAGCCGCAGCATTTGTGGCGGAAAATCGCTGGCTGAAATTGAGGGTTGAGGCCAGGAAAGGGCACGGATGCCGAGACGTGGCCTTGGGGCGGAGAACAAGACACTCGTGGTAATTGCCGTTGAGGACAAGGCTGGTGGACAACTTGGCAAAGGTATTGGTAGAATTCGACTCAAACGCATTCATAACGCATCCTCCGAAAGCCTTATAAGCTTTATTGGTACTCATATGTCTTCCGGCGCTCGCATTCGAACTGACGGTTGGAGCGGATATGGATCTCTGAAGGAAGAAGGCTTTGAACACGTTATTGTTGGACCTAGAGAACTTAATATAGCACACTTGGTAGCCCCCACTCGTTAAACGCTGGCTTCTGGGAACCTATCAAGGTGCTGTAAAGCCGACCCAATTAGACTATTAGTTATTAGCGCCAACAGGATTACGAGGCACAAAAGCCCAAACAAGATTAGAAATGAGAGGAGGTGATAAACAAAAATATTAATGAAATAATAAAGATCCATGTGATTCTCTATCCCTAATTTTCCTATGGAGGTTAAAATGAAAAAAAAGAGATTATTAATTGGTATCATCAGCTTACTCTTCATATTATTAGCACTGCCCATTGCCGGTTCTAAAACCTCAGAAGCAGCTAAGGCGAAGACATTGGTGGTTGGTAATCTGCAATTTCTTACAGGCTTCTTGTCAGGCTTTGGTATACAAGGGGAGCGAGAACTCCAGGCATTAGGGGAGATAGTAAATGAGAATGGTGGTATTACCGTTGATGGTCAGAAATACAACATTGAGATAGCGACTGAAGACTGTAGGAGTAGTATGGATGGTGCCGCGGCGGCGACTAGAAAGCTTACCTTTGACAAAAAAGTTAAGTTTGCTATAGGGTCTGGGGCGATCTTTGCTACTGCTTCAAGCCCAATATTCAATGAGAATAAGGTAGTGTTTGTAAACACTACCGACACTCTACAGCCTGGCGAAATGAGTGCGGATACACCCTATACATTCTTGGGTATAGCTTCCCCACTTGGATATAACTATGGTGTGCTTGAAGGTATCAAGGAAGTATGGCCCACTGCCCGTAATATCGTCTATGTTTGCCCGGATGATGGTGCGACATCAGTCCATATTTTGCCTCTCTGCAAGCAGAGGGCAGAGAGTCTAGGATTTACCGTAGCTGTGGACCCAGTTTTGTTCCCTAACGAGATGATAGACTTTAGTCCCATTGGGGCACAACTCAACGCAATTGAAGACGCCGATGTTTTTATCTTTGCAACTGGTCCACCACCAGCGGCAGGCGGTATTATTAAGACGTTGCGGTCGTTAGGCAACACCACACCTTTTGTTGTCGCTTCCATTATGGACTGTAACGATCTTAAGACCATTGCTGGTAAGGAAGCAGGCACATTGATGTCTTTGGGTTTTACGCCTGGTGATCCAAACACTACTGCCATCATTAATGAAATATCCGATAGGGTCGCTGCTGAGTATGGGCCTGGTCCGGTATATTTATATTGGGCCAATTGCCTATATGTACTATTAGATGCCATTGAGAAAGCCCAGAGTCTTGACCCGGACGTGGTAAAAGCCAAGTGGGAGTCCATGGATACTATTGACACCCTCTTTGGAGAAGGGAAAATGGGTGGATTGGTAAGTTACGGCGTTCGACATGCCGTAGGTCATCCCCTTCCTGTCCAAACATTAATTGATGGTGAGGTTAAGGCCAACAAATGGATATTTGTTGATATTCCATAGCTAATTGGTTTTGTTTTGTACTGTGGCCAACCGGGATGAGGGGAGAAACCTAATCCCGGTTG
>JABXGU010000659.1 GCA_016550415.1 archaeon
AGAGAATAGTAAAGAACTCACGTATCAGTGCATCTTGCTTTTCGCGGAGTAATTCGTAACCTCTAGCAGCTAATTCACGCCGTTCCTTAAGGGAAAGTAATTCCATTCGAGTTGGTCTGACTCCAGCAATAATTCCTGGTTGAGACAATATTCTTCCCCTAGAGTAAAGCGTATACGCAAAGTACCCAAATCAAAATCACTATTGTTCCAATTAGCCATTCAAATGTGTATTTTCTGGTTAATTCGGGATGTTCAATGATAATTCCTGCTACTCCAAATGATAGACCGCATATTAGCAGATAGGAGAGAAAGAAAATTGAAGCAATTAGATCCCAATCAAATGGTAATATCACATTTACAATGACCACTAATATAGCACCCAAAGCAAAGAGAAAACCAATTAGTTGCAGAATCCGAACGATTCTCATATTATTTTGAACCACAAAAGCACACTCACATGATTGATGCGGTCGGCTCGAAATTGTGGATGTTCGCTATTTAAGCTTACTGCCTGGACATTTGAATATGGCTTATTTACAGCTCATCAAAGGTGTGTATTTGCATTTTCGCAGGTCTTTTTACAATGCTTCCAATACGTGCGCCAATGATTAACTCAATTCCTCTGTCTTCAGCGATATCAACAAGTCGTTGTGTAACAACACCATCAAGCAGTAGGACTTTTGCCTTTTCTATAGCTTGAAGATCAGTTGCTAATTCACCAACATGTGTTTCTTTGAGTTGTTTGAAGTCTTCTCCTAGAATTTGAGCCATCATAGTCTGTTGGATTTTTTGGGCTGACTTTTGCACAGAAGCTGGTATAGCGAGAGGTTTTTGCTCTACTGTCCTCTTAGTCTTTGGTTTACTACTTGTTGAACTACGGCCCTTTGAACGTGTTGAAGTTTGTCGGGTTCTTGTGCTCTTCTGTGAAGAAGTGCGTCGAGCTCGTCTCTTTGAGGAAGTTTTAGCTGCAGCTCTGCCTCTTTTTCGTTTTCCTTTCCCACTAACTTGTGATGAAGGTAATCTATTTCGAAGAGCCTTGGTGATTTCCTTGTGTGTGAGTTCTTCCACTTCACGACCTGTTGGAGCTCTAGCGATGAAATCGACTTTCACAACCTGGTCTAGCTCCTTTAGGATTAAATCTCCACCACGATCCCCATCTAAGAAAGCAATAACTGTCTTATCCTTGACAAGTTCAATGATAGATTTAGGGATACTTGTTCCCTCAACAGCAATGACATTATCTACTCCAGAACGAAGCAAAGCCAAAACATCTGCTCGGCCTTCCACAATGATAATGGTATCTGCTTTCTCAATATTTGGACCAGCAGGCAAACTATCTGGACCGAATTTAATAATTTCTGCAGTACGAGAATCACGTAGAACCTTATCTGTTACCTCTTGAGAATCAGGAGAAACCTCGCTTTCCCAGTCACGGACTATACCTACTGCTCGTTCTATTATGCGTCTTCGCTTTTCTTCGCGAACGTCCTCTACCTTCTCTAGAGTAATTTTTGCGGTACAGGGTCCAACACGGTCTACTGTTTCCAAGGCAGCTGCAAGGATAGCTGTTTCAACACGGTCAAGACTACATGGAATAATGATTTTTCCGCGCGATTTGCCTCCTTCAGATTTCAACTCAACTTTTATTCGACCAATTCTTCCCGATAGCTGGAGTTCTCTAAGATCTAAATCTTCACCGACTGCCCCTTCATGTTATTTGCATGAAGTGTAGGCCCTCTGTTTGACCAAAGAGAGCACCAACTACATCCGGGGTTTCTACCACTCCATCGATTTCGATATTTCCTTTTATACAATATTTTGTAGTTCCAGTATCATCCTTATTTGGTACCATGATGATGCACCTGGGTAATTTTTAATGATTTTTTTATGTTTGAGTGGCGTGCCTCATTTTTGTGACGCCACAATTTTTCATTGTTTTATGATTATGTAAGTTTGATATTTGGTTAGTGTGATGTAAAAGAAACACTGGACAAATCTAATTAAAGTCTTGTGGCTTTCTCGGACGTATCTAATGGTTTTAATCCTTCAATTACTCGTGTACGCCAGGAAAAAGCATGTTGTAGGGTTTGACGAACATCTTGCATTAAAGTCAATCCTCGTCCCTGTAATTGATCAGTTAATTGTCTGGTAAGGCGTTTACCACGGCTATCAAAGTCAAAGAGGATTAAAAGGCGGTCATGGTTTGATAATTTGTCTGCTAGGGTAACAATGCTGTGTCCAGCAAGTGTATGGATTGGTCCGCTAAGCCCAAGGCGTCGTAGTGCTGCTACATCCTTTAATCCCTCCACTATAATGGGAACACCTTCCCCAGATATCTCTAAAAGGAGTTCAATTCCTTGCTGAAAACGTTCTTCGAGCAATCTACGCTGCGTCAAGTATTATCCTCTCTGAGCATTAATAGGGAATTTTCGCCTTTACTATAAATCAATCGAAATGTCTTCAAATTATGGTGCAATATGCTTTGGAAATGACAACTTTTATATCAAATTCTACTATGCCCACGTGGAACGGAAGTGATTTGAGTGACTGAGGTTCCACCAGATGTAGCACAAGCCATACTCCATACAGAAGAAGTAGTAACAGTTGAAGACTTAACAACGCTACTCACTCGAACAGAGAAGCCCCAAGGATATGTTGGCGTCGAACCTAGTGGACAATTTCACATAGGCTGGGTTGTTTGGGTACAGAAATTGCGTGTGCTGGTACAACTAGGTGTTCGAATGGAACTTTTGTTGGCAACGTGGCATGCAAAAATTAATGATAAATTGGGTGGTGACATCGAAAAGATACGAAAATGTGCTGAGTATCTTCGTCACTGTTTTACTGCATTAGGTGTGGATTTCAGAAAAGTACGGATTATAACTGCTGAAGATCTTATGCGTAGACTGGATTATTGGGAGGATGTCATTCGTACAGCTAAAAGTCTAAGTTTAGCACGGGTTAGACGTTCAATGAGTATTATGGGTCGTAGTGAGGAGGACGCAGAACTAGATTTCTCTAAACTCATCTATCCCTGTTTGCAGGTAGCCGATATAATCAACCAAAAATACGAAGTGTGTTTGGGGGGAATGGATCAAAGGCGAGCTCATGTTCTTGCACGAGAAGTGGCAGATAAGCTGAAGCTTGGATGGAAACCTGTTGGCATCCACACGCCACTTCTTTCTGGACTTACTGGGGCATCTCGTATGGATGTGGATCAAAGCATGACAGGTCAGGAATTGGTTATTGCTACGAAAATGTCTAAATCTAAACCTGGTGATGCGATCTTCATTCACGACTCACCAAAAGAGATTATGAAGAAAATGCGTAACGCATTTTGTCCTGCAAAGCAGGTGGAGGGTAATCCAGTACTTGGTTACGTTCGTCACCTACTTTTCACTGATAAAGACTTTAAATTACACATTAGGCGTGAAGAGAAACATGGTGGTCCTCTTAAGGTTGAAAGCGCAGATGAGTTGGACAAACTTTTCGCTGCTGGGGTAATACATCCACTGGATTTGAAGGAAGCAGCTGCAGAAGCCATTGCAGATTTACTCAAGCCTGTCAGAGAATATTTTGAGGAAGACGAGGAAGCTGCTGAACTCCTACAAGAAATTTTAGAGTATAAGGTCAGCCGCTAACATCATCAACCTTGACGTCCAATACAAAATGACTCCATCGTGGGCTATAGGATTTAATTTTTCGAGTAGCTAGAATAGTAATTTTCCTATCAAGTTCTTGGGCTGCCTTTTCTAGCGC
>JABXGU010000660.1 GCA_016550415.1 archaeon
ACCCCACAACCGTAACATTCATCGTGATTCACAGTAGCCTTTTCCTTTTCAGCATTGACAGAAATTGCAGAGTATGTACAGGATTGGGAGCATAGTCCACATCCAGTGCATTTTTCTTCATCGACTTGAGGTGGCAGACTTTCAGTGCGGAGGGTTTCCTTGGGAAGATTGGGAAGCGCTATGCCACGAATATCTTCTGGTGAATCGTAGCCATGATTATTAAGAAAATCCTTGATTTCATTGGCAATGCGTCCATAGACAGAGGGACCCTCCAGTAAGGCAGCTGTACACACTTCAACAGCTGTGGCTCCACACATGATGTGTTCGATTGCATCAGCTCCAGTGCTTATACCACCGACACCAATGACAGATTTGGAGGTCCCTTTTGCGATATCAGCTACACACCGAACAGCTAGGGGTTTTATAGCTGGTCCAGAAAGCCAGCCGACTCCACCAGGTCCGCCTAGAAGAGGCTTCCCAGTTTCAATATCGATATGGAGACATGGCCCCAGAGTATTGATAGCTACAAAGCCATCCACATAGCGTTCAACAGCGCGCGTAAATATTGTAAGATCTTTTACGTGGGGACTCATTTTAGCAAAGATAGGAATTTCTACTGCTTCTTTGAGAGTCTTGGCAACATCATTGAATACTTTTGGATCTGTTTCTAAGTAGTGTGTGCTGAACTCGATTCCGTTCACTCCAGCTTTCTCAATGAGGGGTGCCAGTTTTTGGAGTTCCTCTGGTTTGTATCCAACAGAGGCTATAAGTGACAACCCGGTCTTCTTTGCCTTAGGATACTCGTACTTCAACCATTTCTGATATGGCTTATCACTCCATAATTCATGGTTTAATAATCCATAGGCGCCGCGTACTTGGATACGCTCTAGTTTCACAATTCGGTTTTGTATTGCCATCCCAAGCAACCATTGGCTTTGACCGCGGTCTAGGGTTTGCATATTGGGTCGAGGAACTACTGCAGGCTTTACACTAATTGTCTTGGCAACTAAACCGCCTACACCGCCCTGAGCAGCTTTGATTAGCGTATCACCATCTCTGCTAGTCGGTCCTGCCGCAGTTAGGACAGGATTGCGAAGAGGAATTCCTGCCACTGTAACATTCAAGGTGACCGTCATTTTTCATCTACAACCTTTCTATTCTTTTCTAGCTCTTTAGCGACATAGTCAAGACCTAGTCGGTGCAACTCTTTACGTGTTGGCAATCCATTGCGAGACCAACTACGTACATCATAATATTCATCAAGCATTGGATCTAAATCACAGACTTGTCCCTTTGCAGGACCTTCAGGCATGGGTTCCTTAGTGAAGCGAGGATGCAATTGTTCTTGAGCCCTAGTGACTCCTTCCCGCACATTGAAGCACCTTCTAAGATTGCTAATACGTTCTGCTATTAGGCGCAGATTCTTAATATGCCCCAATTCTTTGAAACCTGTTAGTGGTGGAAGCAGCTCAGCTATAATATCGAAGTAGTAAACTGGTGGCCACATTGTGCCATATTTGCACAAGAGTAGGCTGTCTACTAGGACATAGAGGTCCTCTTGATCTTTAATGAGAGTGCCCTTGAAAACCGTACTGGTTAAATTCATTACTTGATCAGCATGTTCTTTTCCAAATCGTTCGATGGCAACATCAGGATATCCTAACTCCTCATAACAACTAAGACTTCGTAGGTGGTCTGCACCTCGAACATTTGTGGCATATGTTAAACCGACACTTTGTTGAGGACGTGGATCCTGACCTGAAGCCTCCATTCCCTTTACATGGATGGCAAAGCGTTCAGCTCCTTTACCAATTTTCTGGGCAGCTCTCATAGATCCTTCTGCCAGTAAATCGCCT
>JABXGU010000661.1 GCA_016550415.1 archaeon
AGAAACAGACTGTGATGGAAGAATTAATCCAGCTGCTTATTGAGTTACGCAATGAAGCAAGAGCACAGAGAAATTTTGATGCGGCTGATAAAATTCGTGCAAGATTACTGAAAATGGGAATTAAACTAGAAGATGAAACGACTGGAACTACATGGAAGTGGGTATGAAAATGAAGGCACTAGTTTTGGCTGCAGGATACGGTACTCGACTCCATCCGCTCACACAGTTTCACCCTAAACCGATGCTCCCTTTGCTTGGAAAGCCAATGTTGCATCACGTCATTGACACTCTAATTGAAAATGGATTCAAGGAAATCATACTTGTTGTAGGGCATTTTCGGGAACAGGTTGAAGCCTATTTTGATGATGGCAAACAATTGGGAGTTCACATAGAATATGTTGAACAGGCGGAGCCGAAGGGCGAGTATGATGCAGTGCTGTCAGCCGAGAAGAAATTATCTGGTGAAGATAGGTTTCTCATGACAGATTGTGATATCATCACCACAACGCAACGATTCGAAGATACATTGAAGGCAGCAAGGTCCAGTGATATGGCATTATCGCTCTTTGAGGTGCCAAACCCCAGTCAATTTGGCGTCGTGGCTTTGGAGGAACAGAAAATAATTCGAATAGTGGAAAAGCCAAAGCCAGGCACTGAACCAAGTAATCTAGCTGTAGCTGGCGTATATGTATTCACCAAGGAAATCTTTGATGCCATAAGGAAAACAAAGGATTTGGAAGTTGGTATCCAGCACCTCATTGATGAGGGACATTCCGTTTTTGGCAGCCATTCCAAAGATCCATGGGTAGATGTGGGACGAACTTGGAATATCCTTGAAGCCTCGCCAATTTTATTTGATCGGCTTAGCAAAAAGAACTCGCCTAAAAGACATCCAAGCGCAGAAATTCACGAACTAGTGAACATTGGAGATGATGTTTGGATTGGTCCGGGGGCAAAAGTGTTCCCTGGTGCTAACATTAAAGGACCTGCGTATATAGGCGCAAATGCTGTAGTTGGAAATAACTGTCTTTTACGAGATTATACAATCTTGGAGAAGGGAGCTAGTGTCGGCTTCTCATGCGAAGTTAGGAACACAGTCATGATGCCAGGAAGCCGAATTGGTCATCTTTCCTTTGTAGGTGACAGTGTTTTAGGCTATGATGTTGATATTGGCGCGAGTGTTGTGCTATCGAATTACCGTTTTGATGGCGCAACAGTGATGGTGATGCTAGGTGGAAAACTTGTATCCACTCGCACCAATAAATTTGGAGCAGTCATTGGAGACAAAGCAAAGATAGGCTGCAATGTTGTTGTCCTACCAGGTCGGACGATTGGATACAACTCTTGGATTGATCCCACAATCGTTGTGCAAAATGATGTTCCTGATAACACCCATCTTAAGCTTAAACAGACTTATCAAACAGCGGAACGGCGACCTTCTACTGAGTCATCTGACTGATTATTTTCTTCCCCTTTGAAAGCAGTGTCTTTGCACGGGAAGAAGTAAGAGCTTCTACGGTTAGACGGATGACCGGCTCAGTACCAGAAGGTCTGATAAGCATCCAACTGTTATCATTGAAACTGACGCGCACACCATCAAGCCCACTGACTTCTTCAACATCAGGCCAACCATCAAAGGCATTAGCCACAGAAGCCATCGTAGCAGCTTTTGCCTCGTTGGGACACTTTATTGATGCACGGAGAAGATAGGTTTCAGGGAGCTCATCAACAAGGACGCTGAGAGGCCGCTTAGCCCAGTCAATGAGTTCTAACACTTTGCATGCAGCCAAAGGACCATCAGGGCAATAATGCACCTCTGGAAAAATAAATGGACCTGAAGGCTCAGCCCCAAGCACGGCTCCATGTTCTTTGACTAGGTTTGAAACGAATACATCACCAACTCTACAACGCACAACCTTTGCGTCGTATTTCTTTGCCACAAAATCAATGACACTTGAACTTGACACAGTTGTTGCGATGACTTTCCCGCCTCGCGTAGCAAGATAATAGTCAGCTACAATTGCCAGTAAAGTATCCCCTGCTAGGAGACGCCCCTTATCGTCAGCAGCAAGTAAGCGGTCAGCATCACCATCGTGGGCAAACCCAACTTCAGCTTTGGCTTCTCTTACCATCGTTGTGAATTCATCGAGGTGAACAAAATGCTGCCATTCTGCTGCAGCCGCGCTTTTCAGTTTAGGAGGTCTGCAGCCCTTTGCATAGTCCTTCCCATTAGGAGGAGCATTTAGAGTTGTTAAATCAACATTAAGTTCTTGGAGGACAAGTGGCGTTACAAGACTACCCACGCCAAGAGCCGCATCTAGAATGACAGTGTGAGATTTAGATACAGAGCAGGTGTCTATAATCGCATCAACATGAAGAGGGATAGGATTTGCAGTTTCTAGGGGTCCAAATTGCTTCCATGTTACAGGTTTACTTTTTTCGATAGCCCGTTCAATTGCCTCCTGCTGCTCTGTGGAGAAACCTGCACCATCTGGATTGTGAAATTTAAAGCCATTATATTCAGGAGGATTATGACTTGCCGTTATGATAATAGCAGCGTGCATATGCTGCTTTCCTGCTGCATAGGCGATGGTGGGAGTGGGTGCCATTCCTGCATTTATTACATTACATCCGCCTGTTAATAGCCCTGCATTGAAGGCAGAGGCAAGCATTGGACCAGTAGTGCGATGATCTCTACCGACCATAACTTTGGGTGGCTTATACTGCTTATGTAATACCTGGGCAGCTGCCAAACCTAGGCTGATGGCAAAAGGACCTGTCACTACTTCATTTACAAGTCCACGGATTCCAGAGCTTCCAAAGAGGGAGGACCTTGGCAATTCAATTCACTCCTTATTTGGTGATTCTGTTTTTTGTGTTGTTAGCTTTTTAGTACAATATTAATCCAGTCCAGACCCTGCTTGAGGAGTTCGCGTGCTCGCTTTCTTGTTCGTGCCTCGGCAAAGCATCTGAAGACTGGTTCCGTCCCAGAGGGGCGGAGTAATAGCCATCCGTCCCCGAAGACAAGTTTCACGCCATCAAGGGTGATAAGGTTTGCATCGGGATATTCATTCGAAGCTACACTCAATACATGTTCAATGATAGATTTCTTGAGATGGTTAGGACAGTCGATTGCTTGCTTAAGTTGTTGATAGTGAGGTAAACTATCAATGATTTGGCTCAATGATGTATCTTGTTCAGCAAGATATTCGAGAAGGCGCGCAGCTGCTAGCCCACTATCTGAAAGATAATTTAATTGTGGATAGATTATCTTGCCTGACTCCTCAAAGGCAAATATTGCTTTGTGTTTCTTCACAGCATCAACAATAGCTGGTGGACCTATCCTGCTGTAAACTACTTTGCCCTTATGCAGCTTTGCCATATCCTCTATTAGGTTGCTTGAGTTGATTGGTGTAACAATAGTTCCACCACCTCTTCGGTCTAGTTCTATGCACGCTAATACGGTGCCTGTTACATCCCCCATCAACGCCCGTCCCTTATCATCAATGAAGAAGGCTCGATCACCATCTCCATCAACTGCAACACCGAGGTCACACTTTTTTTCTTTGACAATTTTGACTGTGTTACCCAGTAGTTTCACTCGTAGGTTTGGTGAACGCCCTGAAAAGAATGGGTCTGAATGTGCATTAACACCAATGACTTTGCAGCCAAGCCCATTGATGGCATCGAGAAGCCAGGGAATAGCAGATCCATTGCATGCATCAACTGTGACACAAAAATTGTGTTCAGCAATGAGTTTAGCATTTACTTGTTGAATGACCTTTTTGACCCAATATGTTCCAACATCAATAAGGGAGATAGACTTTCCCTGTCGGCGCCATGGTAGTGAAGCCATTTTTGTTTCGATTAGGCGCTCTATTTCTCCTTCACTATCACGGTCCAAGGGTGCACCATCACTTGCAAGGACTTCAATTCCCGACATATGGGCAGGGATGTGGCTGCCTGTAATGATGATTGCGCCTGCGAGCTGGCGATGGCGTGTGTAGAAACTTACTGCAGGTGTGATTATTTCTCCACAAAAGAGAACCTGTGAGCCTCCTGCCATTAGTCCACTAGCCATTGCTTCAGCAAGGAGTGGACTACTTGTGCGGTTGTCATGACCCAGAAGGAGAGGTTTTCGTCTAAAGAATGTTGCAATACTAAGACCGATATGCCAAGCAATAGTAGGGTTCAACTCATTGGGGACTGAGCCTCGGATTCCACTTGTTCCAAACTGAGGAGCCCATGCCATATGCCTGCATCAGTACCAAACCCACAAAAAAGCATTGGTTTGGCGCCAAAAACTGCTCTAGTCTCACCAATCACTTTTTTTAGTTTACAGGATACATATTGTTTAAATTCACGTATTGAGTGTACTGACATTGATGCGAGACTATAACATTTACAAATCCGATGAGAGCTCTTCGGAAGTAATTGACGACCACGTTTCAGCAATTATCCGTGAATTTGGTCGATTGATGAGGGAAGTGACCACTGGACTTGACGATGCTATGTCCAAGTGGGAATCTGCACATCGAAGCTCATTGCGACCAATTCGAATCATACTTGGCTGCCTCTCGAAAATTAATTTTCTTCGCAGTGTAGAGGATTTAGGTAAACTTGCCACCTTTGACGGCATTTTAGATAAGGCAATAACGAAAAACATGGTCCTGCTTGATAAGCTGCTTCCAAAGGTTATAGACCTTGCAGCTGATTTTGAAGGAGCAATTCGGAAAATGCGGCAAATTGAACAGCAGGTTTCCGACTTGCAGCAGCGTGCAGCCAGAATACTGGTATCTGAAAGTGAAACAGAGCCAAGAATAATTCAGTTAGTTGAAAATGTAGATGAGCTTGCAAAGAAGCTGCGAGAAATTGTATCCCTATATGAAAGTGAATACCTATTCCGCATTAAAACAATAAAGAATATTGAGGAACTAATGGATTCGAAGGAGCTCTACATGTTCCTTATCTTGTGGACGATGGAGCCCTACTTGGAGTCAGACAGAATCGAAGCTATCCGAAAAGAAATCGGAACACATATTGAAACAACGCGTTCACTAATAACCAGACAGAACTTCAGTCCACCTAAAATTTCCTGAAAGCAATAGACAGGGAAGCCTCCTTCTACACTTTTGTAAAAGGTTGGAAACTTGGAGTTGTAAACCGCGGTGAAACGTTTATTTGGGACACAAGGTTTCCGCGGAATCACCAATGAAACACTTACTCCAGAAATTGCCCATAATATTGGATTAGCCTTTGCCAAGTACTTGAATAGAGTTGGCACTGTGGTAATTGGCTGGGATCCGAGAACTTCCAGTGAAATGCTCAGCCACGCGATTAGCTCAGGATTAATGGCGGGTGGATGCAATGTGCGCCTCCTAGGATTGATACCAACACCTGTCCTTTCCTTTGCAATACCCAGAATGGATTGCAATGCAGGTGTTATGATTACAGCTAGTCACAATCCACCCCAATACAATGGCATCAAACTCTGGGGAAAAGATGGTGCCGCCCTTACTTCCGAAATGGAAGAACAAGTGGAAAAAATCTTCTTTTCAAAAAGCAAGATTTGTGTTCAATGGAAACAATGCGGTCATCTTGTGAATACTGAAAGTTTCTCTCCCTATTACATTCAACAAGTCCTCCAACAAGTTGATCTGGAACGCATACAAAGAAAACAATTTCAAGTCATAGCAGATTGTGGAGGAGGTGCAGCATCAGTTATTGTACCGAATCTACTAAGGCAAGCTGGAGTCCAAGTAGAGCTACTTCATTGTACTCCAGATGGTTTCTTCAAAGACAGACCACCAGAACCAACGGAAAAGAACCTTTCCAAGTTGAAACAACATGTACGACAAGGAAGAGCAAACTTGGGCATAGCATGGGATGGAGATGCAGACCGTACAGTATTCATCACCCATAAAGGACGATATCTTATGGGAGACAGAACATTCGCCCTTGCAGCATACCACCGCCTTCAAGGAATAAAAACACATGATAGGAAAATCGTTACACAAGTTGCTACCAGCGACATTATTCGTGATGTGGCGGAGATATTGAGTGCAAAGCTTGTATTGACACGAGTGGGAGAACCTAACATCGTATCCATGATGAAAAGAGTGAATGCCCTGATAGGTGGCGAAGAGAATGGAGGAGTCATCTACAATGGATGGTCCTGGACACGAGAAGGTATGCTCACGACCCTCACAATTCTTGATCTTTTAGCACAAGAGGATAAATCACTTGAAGAGCTGGACAAACAATTCCCAACATATGTACAAGTAAAAGACAAGATTCAATGCGAAAACGAGTATAAGGAGAAATTGCTTGGACAAGTCGCCACAATGGTTCCCCCGGATGTAAACAAAGAAACACTGGATGGAGTAAAACTTCGATACCCCGACGGTTGGGTATTGTTTCGGCCCTCCGGAACAGAACCAATTTTCAGAATTTTTGCAGAAGCAAAAACGAAGCCCCGAGCAGAAAGCCTTGCCAAGATGGGAATGAAACTAGTCCGCGAGGCATATGAAGAAATTTCATCAAACAAAGAATAAAATTGGTGAATAGTATGCGATTATTGATTTTTCATGGCTCGCTAGCCTACAAAGCCACAGAACCTGTCAAAATTAATGTCCGCGATGACGCAGAACAAGATAAATGGAAAGAGTTCCCCAATTGCCTTACAGTCTTCTGTGCTATAGAAGCTTCAGATGAAGGACACCTTTCAAGCATAAAGGAAAAAGCAG
>JABXGU010000662.1 GCA_016550415.1 archaeon
AAAATCCTTGGTGAACACTATCCCAAACCCGATATCATGACCGAATCCGGTCGCGTAATTACCGCACTTTATGCTCTCCTAGTGGTCCGTGCCTTTGAACTGCGGCGAATATTCCCTGAAATACTGAAAGCCCCTTCTCTGCAACTTCTAGATGAAACGAAGAAGGCCCAAGATGCCCGAACCATCCTCCAAGCCTGGAAATACTGGCAACAGCAGGCTTCCAAACATCAAACCTTGGAACAAATCCGAGAATATGAACACCTCACTGGATGGGTGAAAAAACAACTTCGCCAGCTGTTCGTGAATCTGGATAATTATGAAGACTATATGACTGATCCGCTAGCAAAAGACCTACTACGTCCTGAATACATAATTCAGGGGAATTTCTCTGTCTTTAATGGCGCTTGCGATCATGTTCTCGTTGGTCAGTATTTCCCCATCCTTCCCATCACCGATCTCCACACACAACCTGCTACACTAGTACGACTCACTGACATCACCTGCGATAGTGATGGCGAAATTTCAAACTATACACCACCACTCAGCGACCGACGCCTATTCACTAAGGATGGTTTTCCCCTCACCACACAACACAAACACACACTGGGAGGATTCCCCGTTGGTGACATCTCCTCAATCGATGACGATTACCTTGTTATCGCCTTAGTTGGTGCCTATCAGGATGTCATCGAAATGGACCACAACCTCATTGGTGACCTTCCCGATGTCCAACTCACTCTAACCGAACAAGGAGACTGGAGTATTGACTGGTTAGGCGCTGCACAAACTATACAAGACCTTGCCACTGACATAGGATTTACACTCCCCAATCTCGACGATCCCTATATCGATTAAAATCCCAGGAGCAACTAAAATGACACAAGGCACCTATCCAGATATCATTAAAGTCCTACCCAAAGTTGATATTACTATCGAAGGAATTGAAGCATGGCTCGCACAAGGAGACACTTTCCAAATAGTCTTCTTCGAAATCCAACCTGGAGTAACCATCCCACCCCACTCTCACAAAGCACAATACGGTATGGTTATTGAAGGCGAAATGACTCTAGCCATAGGTGCCCAAACTAGCCGGTTGAAAGCTGGTGACTCCTACTATATCCCAGAAGGTGTCACTCACCATGGCATCTTCCACACATTTGTACGTGCAATGGATTATTTCGATGAGCCACACCGATACAAACCAAAGAGCTAGACAAGGGCTCTTTTCGTTATTTCTTACTCCTAATTCCAGTTCTTCGGCGATTGAGGAGAAGAAAGAGAACTACTACTTGTATCACAATAATGACAATTGCTACAGCTATTATCAAATAAAGGAGTGGCGGAGGACCACTCGGAGGACATGGTGTACGGGTGTCTGGTTGTTCAATGGCAAAGTGCCAATCATCAAACCGATTTAGTAGGATGAATTGCCTAACTTCGCGGGCTCCCCATTTAAAGGGTCCAGTTCCTGCTAAATCTTCAGGGGTATCTGGTGACCAGGTAAAGTACCCTGATTCAGCTGCTTGCCAAATATGCTTAGGGAAAATATACGGATAAGTCGCTTGACAAAACTCGATGTATCCGGTTTGATTCGAATAGATTTCTACGATATGTTCTTCAGGTGTATCAATGCGATAGATATGTTGGATATTCCTAGCCGTGTAGGGTCCCCAGCGATGAATTGAATCAAGGCTATACTGCACATCCTCTGAAGTAAAATGCGTGCCATCATGCCACGACACATTCTCATAAAGATAAAAAGTGAACTTCTGTCCATCTTGAATATCACCGGCCGCCACTGTTTGTTCAATCGTCCAATTCCATGCCAAATCAGGCACCTTCTCCCACGTATACGGATCAACTGCCCAAAGACGACTATATACATTCATGAAAATGCGGTCAGCATACTGACTGTCTGACAACAGCGCATTCGTGAAATCCATTCCCTCCGAGAGGACTGCATAGAACTCAGTGGGAACACATCCAAAGGGACCTCCTGCATCTTCTTTTAATCGAATATTACGGTAGGTGTAGGGATTATTACCCATATACCCCAGCCCTTCCATTGCGATGTAACCTTCCCAGATGTCGGTTCGGACTGCATGATTCGTCATCTCGTTGTAACAAACAATCATTGGCATATCCTCTAATAGTATCCGACAGCAGTTGACTACCCAATTCTGCACCTCGATACGAGTTGGAGCTGTCATCATCTGTGACGCATTATAATCGAATTCAGAGTTATTGTAGCGATAAAAAAAAGGATTATCGCTACCACTAGTGTGAAAGAAGTCATAAAGGAACTCTGGCTCGCCTGGGGGAGGTAGTTGCCATCGAAAACAACAAAAATTCCATTCACCGGTTCCAAGAATAACGTGAAAGCCAAAGCTTATACTACTACCAACCTCAATAACCTCTCCCATCAACCCAGCTTTTTGCATCCCCTCGAGCTGAACTTGAGCTGCTTCAATACTTGGATAAAATCCCGCAGGCACAAGTAACTCGATTTTCACACCCTCTGGCGCGTGATCGTCACCTCGTTTATCGCCAAGAGTCCAATTACCGCTCGTATCAGTGTCGTAGTATCGCCAACCGGGATGAGGAGAATCAGGTGTATCAATAAAATGAGCAGCTTCTAAGGAGGCATTCGCCGCAGCAATATCTTGAGTGTAGAAAAGCCCATTTGAAAGATTTTCACTTGCATACAGAGGATTGGATAAGGGAATCGCGGTATCCTGAGGAGTAGCATATCCACCTGTGGATTTCTCCACAACGCGATACTTATCCAATGAGTACGCTAGTGCACGCCGATACCCAGTGATGTTGGTCGGGAACCGTTGACATTGCAGTGTAAACTGCCTGTACGCGTATCCCAGCTCTGATGATATCTCAATAGCAGGATTAAACGATAATTCATAGATGGAGTTGTTAGAGATACTATCATCATATGTATGAACTGATCCAACCTGAAGGGAATGCAGTGCTACATCCATATCTTCGGATGGAAATACGAAAAACCATATCCGGTCAACATAACCGCCGTGAGGATTATATCCGCTGGGATAGGTCCATGTTGCAGCCGAAATCGGGTAATCGTGTTGCAAGAATTGAAACACAAACAGTATTTGAATCAGACATACACATAGTGTGAGATGCTTCAAAGTGTTCCGTTGCGACACCATGCTCCGATTCAGCCCCTGAGGGTAATGATTTATCGTATCTACCCTCCATCAATATTGCCTATTTTATTAGTTATTAGTGTGATGAAATGGGTTAGAGACTAGTTTTCCAATGAATTTACACAAAATTATATACTCAGTTCTTAGAGGAAGTTATTAGTAGCCAACTGAACATGTTGGCTGGTCT
>JABXGU010000073.1 GCA_016550415.1 archaeon
CGTTCGGGTCGGAAGGTTCCTTCGGTGTCGATGTAGGCGGCTTTTGCTGCGCAGCCTCCTTGTTCTGCTGGAACTTGGACGTTGACGCAGAGTTGGTGGCAGAGTTGGGTTTTGCCGCTGCGGAAGGCGCCAGCGAATTCTGTCATGGATCCGGTTTCGACGCCGCCTCCTAGGAGTGCGTCTAGTTCTCTGCTGCTTGTGGTTATGCGTTCGATGGTTTGGCGTTTTTTCCAGAGTTTGTCGGCTGTTTCTATGCCTATTGAAGCGAGGCGTTGTGCGGATTCGATGATTTTTTGGGCGGTGGCTGCGCCTATGCCTGCTAGGCTCGTTAGTTCCTTGACTGTGGCTGCGGCGATGCCTTCGATTGTGCGGAAGCCACATTCTTCCAGTTTTTGGGCGACGGTGGGTCCGATGCCGTCGATTTGTTCAAGTTCTGAGGGCATTTTTTCCATCCCATTACTCAAATTACAATTTCTTTGTGGGTGTGTGGGCAGGTTAATTCCTTTTTTATGGTTGTATTAGTGGAGTTAAGCTGCTTGGTGGGTTTGTTGGTTGTGTTCCTTATTTAACGTAATTGGTTGCTAAAGATGTCTCGCCCACCTGCAGTTCCATCTCTTTTTTCGTTATTCTTTAAATGGCTTTGACACCCCTCTGGCTAAGTGAAAAACAGGTTATCCTTTTTGTTCTATGTTTGTATCTATCTGGTCCTCTGGTCAACGAGGCTGCTGAGCCCTAGTTTTTGTAGTGCTTTTCTTGTTGGGTTTCCATCGGAATCGCATCCTCGGAGTCGATATAGTTTGGTGAGGCTGTCTTCGAAGTCTTGTTGGCTGACAAAGGCTGTGAGTCCTTTCATTGGACCGTTCGGTATTGGTTCCTTCATGTGACGCGGGGGGAGTTTATCATAGGCGCGTGGTGGCTTATCATATTCTCGTATGTTGAATAAACGCGATAAGAGCCAAATCCTTGATGCTATCTCTCTGACTGTTTTTTCTGTTGATTCGATTCCTGTAGCTATTTGATAGATGCGGGCGCAATCTTTGTTCGAGATTGGAGGAATTATAGAGTGTGTGAAATGGCAGAGTATGAGTGAATCCTTTAGGATCTTCAAATCCTGTTGTTCAACAAGGGAAGGCAATACTTTGAGTGCACTCATTTGAGGGATTTCTTTTGTTACGGGCCAGCCGCTAAGATGGCTTGCGCCTGATGCTGCTGTGGCGAAGCTGAGTCCAAGTCCCAGTTTGCCTCTGGGGTCCCATGCAGGGAATTCCAATCCTTTGACATGGATTGCGAGTTGTTCTGCTTTTGGTCCAAGTTGCTGAGCGAAATTTCGGCTTCCTTCTGCGAGTAAGTTGCCTAGTCCTTTTCGGCTGGCAATTTTTTGTATTGTTTGGAGGACTCCTTTGCAGTCACCAAACTTGATTCCTTCTGCTTGCTCTTTTTCTGGTAGAAGTTCTTTTTCTGTGAGTTCCATTAGCAAGCCGATTACGTTGCCCGTGCTAATTGTATCCAAACCTAGTAGGTTGCAGATGTGGTTGATTTGTATGATGGCTTCAGTGTCCTTAAGTCCAAGGTTGCCGCCTATCATCCCTAGGGTCTCATATTCTGGTAGTGCTACATCTCCTGTGTATTCGTATTGTGCCCAAGAAAATTGTTTTTTAATTATCCAAGCACAACTGATAGCGCAGTTTTCACAGGGTCTGCGTCTAATTTGGTTGTCTAGGCTTGACTCTAGATTTTCTGAAGTTAATTTTGGATAATTCTCAAAGTATGTGGTTTTGTAATTATATGTTGGAAACATGCCAACGGTATTGGAATACTCAACAAGCCAGGGTGTTCCATGATAGTGTAATGAATGTTTTTTCTGCTTGGCTTTCCGTGCTCTTGCCATTAACTCCTTGACAAGGGATAATTCTTTACCAGTATCTGGTGTCGGAATGAAACCAGGCGTTCCCCTTATTGTTATTGCTTTTAGCCGCTTTGATCCAAAGACTGCTCCTAATCCGCCACGAGCTAGATTGCGAAAGTAATTGTGTGTTAAACAGGCGAAGCGAACCAGTTTTTCTCCCGCAGGACCAGCGGATAAAACACTGATTTTTGGGTCTGTCTTCTTAAGTGCAAGTTCAACCTTGTGTGTTGTTTTACCCCAGAGGTGTTTCGCATCCTTAATTGCAGTTTCTCCAGGACTTATTTGTACCCATACTGGTTTCTCTGCCTGTCCTTGCACAATGAGCAAATCATATCCTGCACGTTTCAGCTCTGGACCCAATTGTCCTCCCATATTGCTATCAATATAGAGATTTGTCAATGGGCTCTTTGAGACTGCAGCACAGCGTCCTGTAATTGGCACTCTTGTTGCTTGAACAGGACCACTTGCTAGATAAAACCTGTTCTCCGGACCAAGAGGATCTGAGCCAGCTGGTACTTCCTGATAAAGATAATATGTTGCAAGTCCTTTGCCTCCCATAAATTGTGATAACACATCAGATGAAATGTTCTCCTCCTTGATTCGATTATTTGATAAATCCACTCGGAGCAGCTTACCAGTCCAGCCATACACCTGTGTCAATCTCCATGACATCAATCATCAAGAATATTAGAAACCATATGTTAGCAGGGTCAAAAAATGATTTTTGCATCTAAATATAATAACAATAGAGTTATAATAAAAATAATTGATTAATGCAAAACATTCCTCTTTTTCCATCTCTAAAACACATTCATAGCAGTTTTTTCCTCAACAAAAAGTCATTTAAGTAATAAGACTTCCAAGTAGAGCGTATCGTAGCTCTAGCTACGGTAAGAAAAACAAAAACCAAGAGGTTTAAAATAAATTGGAGCGAAAAACAATCGTACAATTACTTGCAGTTGTAATGGTTTGTGCTCTCCTGCCATTCTTTCTAGCGCCAACAAGTGTTGGACAAGTGAATGCAAAATACAAGGCACCTGCTTGGGAAGGTTTTGATCCTACAGGTCCTTACGCCGATTCTGTTGTCTTCAAAATAATCGGTGGTCAAGATGTAATGGTAGCTTCATTGCGAACAGGTGAAATCGATATTATCACAGACTTCATTGATGACGCAGCAATTATTGCTGAACTCGAAGCTGACCCCAATGTCGTCGTTGAGCAAACATTGAGGCGAGGTTTCGGGCACCTAACTTTCAACTGCTTGAACTACCCCTATACATTCCCTGAATTTCGCAGGGCAGTAAACCTTCTACTTGATAAATATGAATTCTCCGATATCATGTGGGGCGGCATTGGTTACCCACTTGACTCACCAATCCCAACGAACACTCCCCCATGGCACAACGATGCCGTTGAAGGAACATACTACGAGTCTGATATTCCTGCTGCCAGAGCAGCACTAGAGAGTGCTGGCTTCGAAGATCTTGACAGTGACGGATACTACGAGGCACCCAACGGTGAATCATTCACCCTAAGAATTGCTTATCACCTTGTAGGTACCAACTGGCAAGCAGCCTGGCAATCAGCTCAAGATGAGTTTGATGATGCAGGTATCAGAATGGAGACTATGCCTGTCGACTTCAACACCTACCTTGACCAGATGTACCAAATTCCACGTGCCTACGAAGCAATAGCTTTTGGATATTCAACAGGTCCTAATCCATTGTTCCTCTCTGAATTTAGAACTGAACTAATTCCAGAACCCTATGGTAACATATGGAACTGGTCCAACGAGGACTTTGACACAGCTGTAGAGAACATGCTTGCAGCCACCACAATGGAGGATGCATTGGACTACTGTTATGAAGCACAAGAAATCTTCGTGTACAACAGTCCATTAGTTGTTACCTACACCAACTTGAACGTTAACGCCATCCGAAATGACAGATGGACTGGCTGGATTAACGCCCCTGGTTGGTCAATTGGTATCAGCAATGATTGGACTCCACAGGTTGTCAAGCTGAAGGAAGGCGCTGAAGGTCGTGACACAACCACTGGTACAGGTGGCACCTTCAACTCCATGCTTCCTGTTACCATAGACACTCAAAACCCGTTGATGTCAACCTCATCATACGGTATCCACGTTCTTGACCAGATCTACACAAGTTTGGTTGGCTCCCTCAGCCCAATCGACCTAGAGGTAACACCATATGGCAACGGTCTTGCCTCAGGCTGGACCCAGACACTAGTAAGCACTCCCTCTCCTCACTGGGAGTTCACCTTCACCTTGCATGAAAACGCCACATGGCATGACGGTGTTCCAGTAACTGCAGACGATGTTGTCTTCAGCTACAACTACATCGATGAAAATGAGATGCCCAACTTCATCAGCGCACGTGCATATTTCGACTCAGTTGAGAAACTAGGCAATTTCCAGGTCAAGGTTGTCGCTACCTCTGACAGCTACTGGGCTTGGGAATACCTGCGAAGCTGGACTATCCTTCCTGAGCACATTTGGGAAGGTATCGTGAACCCAATAACCTACACGAACCCAGTCCCGATTGGCTGTGGTCCATACAAGTGGGCTGAATACGTTGAGGGTGAATACATCAAACTTGACTTTCACGATGGCTACTTCCGTGGCGTCCTTGGACACCAACCAACTGAAGGAGGCCAAGTGAGCTTAGTCGGTCTCTACCTTGCTGTCGGAGTACTAGTAATTGTCGTGGTTCTTCTTGGCAGTGTCTGGTACCTGCGCAAGAAGTAGATGCACCTTCATCTGAGTGCAAAACACTTCCCTAACATAGGTGCTGGAAACAGCACCTTCTCCCTTCTTTTTTGGTATATTGAATTATTGTGAGTGCTATCCTTGATAGGAAACTGCATCAGTTTTTTGGTTTTGCCCCCTTCGGTAAGATTTTAACAGGATAATCATTTGATTTGTCCTATGGAACAAGATGGTGTGCTTAGCTGGCGATTGCGTATACGATCGCTTTTCCCGCCTGTGCTAGCGATGATTTTGTCTATTCTTCTGACCTCAATGATAATTGCTTCTAATCCCCCTCTCTATGCCTTTGTATTTCCAGATGCAGCTGAATTGACCGAAGGGCTGTTAGTAATTGTACTTATTGGAGTTATTGGAGGCATCGCGACTTTAATAACGTTTAAAGTGTTTCAACATGGCGGCGAGTTGCTCAATCGAATAGTTATTGCGGTTTTTGTATCTCCTGTATTTTTCCTATTGACCATATTTGTTGGTCAGGCGATTCTTCTTCTCCTCTTTTTTCAAGGAATGAATAACCTCCATTATTCATTTATTGCCATGGCATCGATTTTCTTTTCTTCAATGTCTCTTGTCCTGATTTTCACAGATGCACTGAGTCCATCGTTTCGCAATGTTGTATTCACAATCTACGGATTGATTCTTGGAGTATTCATTGGGTGCAGTCTTTCATGGTACGCTTCATTGGCCCTACTGATAGTATTAGGCGCAGAAGACACACTCTTCGCTACTAGACTTGGAAAAACTATTGTTGAAGCTGATCCACATCAACATGCTCGTGCTGCCTTTGCCTTCATGGTTGGACCAATCATGATTGGCATTGGGGATCTTGTAGTCTATGCTGCCTTGGTCGCTTACGCTCTCCGCTTCTTTGGTTGGACCATTGCTTATGTGACGATGTTTACAATACTGATTGGTTGTATTATTAATGCGCATCTTGTTTCTCGTCGTCCAAACCGTGTCTTGCCTGGTTTACCAATCCCGCTGATCTGCGCATTTGTACCTATTCTCTTTAGTCTGACACAGTTTATATTATTAGGCATGGGAATTGGTCTCTTCTAGACTCATAAAGAAATGGACTGGGTGACATGAAACTTAGAACGAAAGCTTTAATGCCCAAATAGCACTTCACCCATTCAATAAGTATCCATCATGGAAGGGTTACTTTGTCAAAACTTGCTCCAACTGATTTGCATGAGCAATTAACTTCTGACTCGTCTGACTTTGGATTGAAAGTAGTCATGATGGGCGATGGACGAGTCGGTAAAACCTCCCTAGTTCTTCGATATACAAAGAACTCCTTTTCTCCTGAATACAAACAATCACTTGGTGCTAGTTTTGCTGTCAAGGATTTAATGGTTGCTAAAAGGCAAGTAAAACTAGTCATTTGGGATATTGCTGGCCAACCTTCTTTTAATCAAGTAAGACGACACTATTACAGTGGCGCACATGGGGCACTACTTGTCTTTGATGTCACAACTCCCTCCAGTTTCATGACACTTCACAATTGGTATAACGACTTTATCCAAGCGGTACCAGATGGTACAGTGATTCTAGTTGCCAACAAGGTTGATTTGGGGGAAAATCGGATGGTTCCCCAAGAAGCAGGGAAAATGCTGAGCGAATGGTGGAAAATCCCCTACATTGAAACCTCAGCTGCCACTGCTAAAGGTGTACAACAAGCTTTTGAAATTGTAGCCGCTCATGCACTAGAAAAAGCAGTCTCACAAGGAAATAACTTCTCTGATTAGTTCCTTTTTCTATTCTGATTTTGCAACCATATCTGGTTACGATTATTAAGGTTCAACTTAATTTTCTGAAGTTGAAAAAGGCTCAACTGTTAAGCAGAGTCCTTCAACGGCAATAACTTGTACTTTGATATCTTTTTTTAGAGGTGTCTTTGCAACAGCTCTCCATATTTCCCCCCGCAAGCGTACTTTTCCTTTCCATTGATTTAAGCTAGTTGAGAAATCGTCAAGTACGATGGCTAGTTGGCCTATAACGGGGTGTTCGATGGGTATCTCGCTACTTGAAGTGAAGAAATGAATTTTTAGAGCGGTGAATAATCCCAGCCCCACTATCACACAAATCAAACCCGGAAATAAAAGGAATGGAATAATTAATTGAATTACTATGGTTGCGACGATGCCAATTATTGTTTCTTCAAGTACGCTAAATGCTATGAATGCTCGGAGCGAGCTACGTGCTTTTTTTCCTCCTTTTTCAGTGGAGCTTGATTGGTAAGAATCAGAATTTTCATCAACATCCAAGGTGATTGCACCAATTCTCTCCTACTAGAGCAACTTATAAGAATTTGACCTAGTGCATCGGTAGTCTTATTGCATTGGAAGTCTCACTTTATGCAGGAGGATGCTGGTATATGGTCTCAAACGATAATCTTGAATTCGAGTTGTCTCTGTTACGTAAGTTGGTTGAAATTGATACAACAGTCACAAGTTCAAGTCGAACAGGTTATGCAGAATGTTCTGAAATGATTCGCCTGGAAGCTCAAAGATTGGGCTTAGGTACTGAGGTTCTAGATGGTCATAACGTAACTATTGATGGAGAAACCCGACCTAATGTCGTGGTCAGTTTAGATGGCTCATCAGAGGTGGATCTTCTTTTGATTACACATTTAGATGTGGTTCCTGCTGAGGCCTCTAAATGGGTAAGCCCCCCTTTCCAGTTGAAGGTTACAAGGGATAGAGCTTATGGGCGTGGCACGGCAGATAACAAATCAAATATTGTTGCTGCAATGAGTGCCATGGGCGAACTTGCTAAAGATGAACCTGAAGTGAATATTAAACTCCTAGTCACTTGCGATGAAGAAGTTGGAGGGCGTGCTGGTATTGGCTATCTATTCGATGATATTGGTATCCGTGGAACTGCAGGTGTTGTTGTTGACAGTGCCCCCGATTACATCAGCATTGGTGCAAGTGGTGCATTATGGGGTCGTTTTCTTGTTAAGGGTAGGGGCGGGCACAGTGGAAATCCTGAAAAATTTGATAATCCAATTCTGCGTGCCGCCACTCTCATTGAAAAGCTTCAACAGTATCACCGAGTAGTCTCACGAATAAGGAGCAAGCTAAAGGCACCACCAGATGCTCCCTATTCAAAGGTTCATGGACGATTCAGTGTGACCATGATCAAGGCTTGGGAGAAGGAAAATGTCATTCCTGGAGAATGTGAAATCAGGTTTGATCGCCGGCTCATTCCTGAAGAAAATGCAAAGCAAGCAGAGGATGCCCTTTGGAAATTTATCCGCGCATTAGCGGAGAAGCAAGCAACTGAAATTGAAGAGCTTGAAATCATCAGTGGCGTGGAAGGATACTATACTGATGAAAAACACCCCTTTGTCCGTCACTTCACTTCTGTAGCTCAGAAAGCAACTGGTACAAAATTGCCATTAGCAGCAGATTTAGGTGGCAATGATGGTGCTCATCTTGCAAAAGCTGGCATACCGGTAGTAAGCTTTGGCACAATTAGAACTGATACAAACTATCACGCACACAACGAGTTTGTCTATCTACAAGATATCAAGCTTGTAAGAGATACAATTACCCTCCTGGGGAGAAGCCCTGCAGAAAAATTCCCTAGAGCATAATATGATTTATCTGATTCAAGAATGTGGAAATAAGGTCACAAGAGTGGACTATTTTTTCCGCACTATAGGATTTAGAATTTAAGCTCTATATGAGGTTAGAGAAAAGATTTAAGGTATCAACTATGTTATTTGAACAGTTGTAGATTTTAGTCGGCAGATACGCCAGGCGGGGTAATGAAATGGCAAAAACAGATAGGAATACTTCATCCAAAGGCTCCACATTATCAGATAAAGGCAGTGTAATTCGGCGCGGGGAAGTTGCTGAATTTTTCCGGAAACGAACCCAGCTTGTAGGCTTCTCCATGGAATTACACAAGTTCACTCAGTATGTTGCTGAATTCAGTGATAATGCCCTAGATGCCATTGAAACCTATTATTGGA
>JABXGU010000663.1 GCA_016550415.1 archaeon
CAGTTCAGTTTCTCGTTTTGTGTACATAGGGTTTTCTTCAAACTGGAAGAATTTAGCATTAGGTTGTTGGGTCATCTGCTCTTTCAGCGCTGCTTGAAGACCGTCAGTTCCCTTGATAACCAATACTGCCTTTTCTGAATTAGCGAGTATAAATACACCAGGTTTTGATGGAACCTGATCAATTTGCTTTTCTTCAAAGATAAGCCAAGCTTCCGGAGGAATCGTGGGCGGAGTCAACAATAGTCTTAAGTCACACTGTAGACAGCGCTGAGCCTCCTTTTGTGCCACTTCAAGTGGAAGGGCTAGCTCAACCTCTTCAAAGGATGAAACGCGATCTTGTTCAGAAAGTAATGGCAATTCGGCGCGGCTCCATTTGAAGAAGCCCGCATCATGTCCCAATCGATGAGTGATCTTTGGATCACCGGCAAGACTCTCAACAAGGATGCCTGCGCCACCTAAGAAGGAATCAATCTGCGAAGCAGCTTGTCGACCAGTTGCCATTGCTTCCACCACGGAGGTTGGTCCTGTTGCCACATCGCCAGCCACGAAAATTCCACTCACTTGGGATTCCCAAGTGTTCTCTTTCGTTGCTAAGGTTCCCTCTTCTGTTAATTTCAGTTCTAATCCATTACTGATTTTGGACAGGTCAACTGACTGACCAACCGCAAAGAAGACAGTATCAGCAGTAATTGTCTGCGATATTTCTTCATCAAAGCTAGGATTGAAGCAACCTTCCTCATCGAACACACAGGTGCACCGGATTAATTCTACCCCAGAAACCTTTCCATTTTCACCCAGAATCCGTTGAGGTCCCCAAGACGTATGAAGCTCAACACCTTCATCAGCAGCTTCAGAGATTTCCCATTCATGAGCTGGCATTTCTTCATCAGTTTCTAAACAGGTAAGCATCACTTTTTGTGCGCCCAAACGGATGGAGGTCCGTGCAACATCAATTGCTACGCTTCCGCCACCAACAATAAGGACCTCTTTACCAAGATCTGGTTTCTTTCCTGCATTCACTTTTTTCAGAAAATCTAATCCATTGTAAACACCTGAGAGATCATGACCTTCAATCAGTAGCTCTTTACCCACTTGCGTTCCGATGGCAAGTAGCACAACATCAAAATCGTTTCGTAATTGAGTAACAGAGAATTCTTCACCGATGGAAGTTCCCGTTCTAATCTTGACCCCTATGTTAGTAAGAACCTGAATGTCAGCATCTAAAACTGTACGTGGGAGCCGATAGTTTGGAATCCCATATCGAAGCATTCCTCCAGGCTCTATTTGCTCCTCAAAGATGGTTACATCATGGCCCAATCGGGCGAGGTAGAATGCAGCACTTAGACCAGCAGGCCCAGAGCCGACGATTCCCACACGTTTTCCTGTTGAGGTGGAAATCGATAACTTTGATTGCCATTGACCGGTATCATTCTCAATTGCAGTTCGTTTGAGCCCCATAATGCATAAAGCACCATTGAGATCTGTTCGGCGACATTTCTCTTCACAGGGATGATGGCATACATGAGCTAACACGGATGGGAGTGCAGCCTTTTCGCGAATGACAGCAGTGGCTTGTGTATAATCACCTGCGGCTACCAGACGAAGGTATCGCGGAATATTAATTTCCAAAGGACAATTATTGACGCAGGGCAACAAGATGGCTTCCCGGTCAGCCCAGATAACTTCCTGATCTAATAACGCACCAGTGGGACAGACTTCCACACACGCTCCACAGAATTTACAACCAGATTCACCCAGACTTTCAGCCTTTGATCCAACAACTAATTCTTTCCTGTCAAAAGCCATTCCCAGTGCATCAATGCCACGTAGATCACTACAGGCTCTAATACAACGAGTGCATCCAATGCATAAATTGTAATCGCGGATGATTAGTGGTTCATCTTCAATTTTTGGAAAAGTTTGAGGAACGTAGCGAGGGGTGTCTTCACGAATGCCCACATATTCTGCAACTTTCTGCAGTTCACAGCGTCCAAATTTCTCACAACATCTTTCATCAACTGGAACATTGGGTGGGCAAGGTTCACGGGCACAGCCTTCTCGTTGTGCACAGGTCAAACATGCATGGGGGTGGGTAGCTAATATTGATACTAACTTTTCTTGACGGTGTGCTACAATTGCTGGTGTGTCAGTAAATACAACCATTCCTTCCTCAACAACGGTATCACAAGCCTGAAGAAATCCATCCCGCCCTTTAATTTCAATTGCACACAGGCCACAGCCCTCATACTCTACGTCCCCTCCAATGTTCTTGATTTCTTGAGAGCCGCGGAAGACATTACCAGTGGTCTTCGTTCCCACACCAGATGGTAAATCGGGGTGGTAACACAAGCGAGGAATGTACACATCCACAGATTCTGCCGCAGTTAGTATGTTTGAGCCCTCGTCTACTTCAGCTTCTATACCATTGATTGTCAGTTTTACCATAGACTTCCACCTTCTCGAAGGGGCTTTGGGGCATTAAGTTGGTATGGGTGACGACTGTATTAGGATTAGAGCATCTGTCCTTTTGCGGTGCTTAGGAAATGAGTAATAGCATGAGTTGGGCAAACTAATACACAAGGGGGTTCATCGTCCCCGCTTGTTGATTTACATGGAGCACAACTGTATTTGAGTTTGTGGCGATGTTCCTCTCGAAGACCCATAATATTACCATCTTCGATATCGAATTCGTTAGGGATTACCTCTAATACTGATGCGGGACACACTTCTACGCATTTCCCACACCCATCACATTTGTCCGTATCCAGAG
>JABXGU010000664.1 GCA_016550415.1 archaeon
ATATATTGTTGCTGAAGATATTTTTATTCATCTGTATGCAATGATATTCCGCTATTGTTGCTTAAAATTCGGTGAGACTAATCCGATTTCATTAATTGCGTTGCAACAATCTTTTTACCACACTAATGCTGGCATATTGACCACAAAAAATGGATGAGAAGACCCATATTATGTATAAAGATCAGGGGCAAGAACTTCATTCAGGCCAAAAACCGATTCGAAAATGGTTTGGGATGGAAGAAAAACGAAGGGTCGCCTTCACCTCTATGCTGGCTGCCATTCTTCTTACAAGTACTAAGCTAGTGGTTGGCCTTTTAACGAATAGCTTAGGGATTCTCTCGGAAGCCCTTCATTCAGCCCTTGACCTAATTGCTGCAGGGATGACACTATATGCTGTAAGCGTCTCTTCAAAACCAGCAGATATTGAACACCAGTATGGTCATGAACGTATTGAAAATTTCTCAGCACTTATTGAGACAATACTCTTGTTATTTACAGTAGCTTGGGTTATCTATGAGGCTGTCCGACGTATTATAATGCTTGACTTGAATGTGGATACAAACATCTTCGCATTCAGCGTAGTCATCTTAGCAATAATTGTTGATTTTTCCAGATCACGAGCTCTTTCTCGTGTAGCGAAGAAATATGATAGTCAAGCCCTTGAAGCTGATGCACTCCACTTCAGATCAGATATACTAAGCTCCAGCATAGTATTCGTCGGTTTGCTCTCAACACACTTTGGGTTCACTTTTGGTGACCCACTCGGAGCAATCGGTGTCGCTATTGTTGTATTGGTTATGACACTAAAATTGGGAAAAGAAACTGTTGAATACCTTTTAGATCGTGCACCAAAAGGACTCAACGAATCCATCGGCAAAGCTGTTGAAGAAATAGAAGGTGTAATTGCCTGCGGACGCATTAGAATCCGCAAAGCAGGTCCAGTCACTTTTGTTGAGATGGGCATCTTCATCGATGAATCAGAGTCCATCAGTGGAGCTCAGCTAATTCGTCAACGTGTAACTAAAGCAATTACTGATGTTGTTGGACCCGCTGATGTCACTATTAGTATTCAACCAGACCAACGAGGATTCCAACGATTAATAGAATCAATTCGCCATGAATGTGAAAAACTTGAATGGATTAAAGCAATCTCCAGTGTTCATGCATTCGAATTTGCAGACCAAGCCTGGATAACTCTCACAATAGGCGTCAAAGGAAATGTAACTTTGGGTGAATCATATCAATGGATAACTCAACTCGAGGACAGTCTTCAAGAGAAATTCGGAATAATAACTCAAATTATTACACATGTAGAACCAGTTCTTGACACCAAATACCCACTAATAGATATAGCAAGAGCAAAACGAAGAATTCATTCTCTGGTGGAGAAGAATCCACTTCTAAAACAGTGCCACGATGTGAAAATATTTCCGATAAGCAATAAAAACTACAGTCTAACCCTAAATTGCTTAGCCAATCCACTCCTTTCAATCAAGAAAGTTCATGATGCAACCAGAGATCTTGAGATAGTGATTCGTGAAGAATTTCCTACTATTTCTCAAATTGTCATCGAAGTAAAGCCCGAAAATAGGAAGCCTTTGAATAAGTCAGATGAGAGGAGTGTAAGAAGTAAAGGAGCTAACAAGGGAAGAGCGGAATAACTAAGGAATTTCAACGGGTTAATGGTGTCTTATTGATATCGAAGTATTGCTAGGTAAGATAAACAATTAGACATAATTACATTTCAAAACCGGTTTTTCCTGTTCCCCATTTTTCAAGAGCAATTTTTAGTTCATTATGATCCTGAGCATAATCTTTCAATGAAACACCTTGAACACAGGCATCAATTGCTTGACGAAAAGCTCTTGCACCAGCAGAAGGACCACCATGTTCAGCAGGAAATGCATGTATTCCTCCACCGGTTCCAATCATGATATCATGCCCAAGGTCATCAATGACCATGGGGACATGACCGGGAGTAATACCGCCACTTGGCATTGGCATTGTGGGCCTAATGTGCAGGAGAGGATAGTTCATTGCACGAGCCATGTCAAGGTAGCGTTCCTTTAGTAGGGGCGCCTTGCCGTAGGGTGCTGGGAAGACTTCGATATCGATTCCAGCAATACGTGGCAATTTGCCAATAACTAGTTGTGTTGAAAGCCCAACGATTGGACTGTAACTCAGGGCACCAGCAATGTCCATGTGTCCTAGTACAGGAACATTGATGCTGGGATCATCAGTGACTTGGCGGACTGCGCTATATCCTACAGCGAGATAATTGATCATTAGTGCATTGGCCCCATGCTCGATGGCTGCTTCTGCATTTTCCATTAGCTTGGGGATACGGTCTGTGATATTGACTGTGTAGAGTGTCTTCTCACCTTTTTCTGAATTGGCCTTATCAATGGCTTCCATGTATAGTGGGAGGCGTTTAGTGATTCGATTAAATTCTGGGTCGGCGATTAGCTCATCATCTTTAATGACGTCAGCCCCGCCTCGTGCAGCTTCGTAGAGAAGCTTGGCACCAACCTCTGGAGAATAGCCTGTACAAGGCTTAATCATGTTATTAAGAAGTGGACGCCCCTTAACGCCAAGGGCTTTAAAAACACCATCAACGCCAAATTTTGGACCCTTGAAACCTTTAAGCCAACTCTTTGGAAAGCTAAGGTCTAGTACCTTGACACGGCCGCCCAAACTGATGTTGCCAACCACAGTTGAGAGTAGCATCGGGATTTGCTGTCCAAAGTTTATCCAGGGAAAAGCTACCTGGATGATGTAGTGGCGATGGGTAACGTCTTTGGGCTGGCTGTATTCGGGGTAGGGTCCCTCGTATATGCCTATGACTTTGGCAACATGTTTCTTCCTCATTTGTGGTGTTTCGCCAGGAACAAGAATCCAGGTTCCAGTACTTTGCTCGACAGCAGCCATTTCTGCAATGTCTTTTATTGGGAGTCCAATTGGAACACCAACATAGTAGGTTCCAATGACATATTTCTCAGGATCAATTTCATCGGGAAGTGAATTAGGTTGACTCTCAAAGGGAAGCTTCTCCTTTGATGGCATTATAACATTTACACCTCACAATAACAAGTTAAGATGATGTTCATTCTTGTCGATTGCTATATTTTAGCCTTCTTAAAAAACAGTAATAATCAACAGGTATCTTCCAACCTTTTTCTTTTTTTAATAATTCTATGAGATGCAATGATTAATTGAATTGCGTTTAAAACGCCTTAATTCGGATTCTTACTTCATTTTATGACATTTGAGTCCAACAAGCAAGACGGTGAACCTTAAAAGCCTGTTTTGTGGTCTATATTCAGATTCGGCTTGCTGCGGAAAAAAAGGAAAGTTGTCTTAATTTGACAAAGAACCATTTTTACTGACAACTAAGCCGAAGGATATGATTTGAAAATGAATACAACAAAATTATTTAGTCTTCTTTTGCTTACGGTTCTCTTCTGTTCTGCAATTCCCTTCAGTGTTGCACCAGTTCTTTCAAATACCTCCTCTAGCATCCCTCTGAGCGCGACAGGATCTAACGTACTAACTCCTTCACCAGAGCCAGCCCATCGAATCATCCCACTCTCAATGCTCGTTTATACCCAGTACGCTGACGTAGATTGGAAAGCAACTGGCGAATACAATAACACAATGGGTGCCATTATTGAAAACTATGGCACAGACTTCTACCAAACAAATCTCACCGATTACACAAACCTAGCAACTGCCTTACCAGGAAATGACATTCTACTCATCCCTGAACAGGAAGTTGCTTCGCACGCAGAATTAGTAACAGTAGGACAAGCTTGGGGAACAACGCTTGCAGACTTTGTAACTGCTGGGGGTATCGTCATCCTCATGGACTACCATGGTGGTTCTGGTGATACGTACCAAATCTATAATCAGTCAAGCCTCATCACAATCGATGGTGATTATGATATTACATCGGCAACTGTTTACCGTGTAAATAGTTCAGATGCCTTAGCACGCGGTATAGCTAGCTCTTATACCGCACCAAATGGTGCATTGAGTTTCGACACAAGCGACGGCACAACTGTTGTTGATGATGGGGTATATCCTGTAGTTGTCCACAAAGTCATGGGTAAGGGTCACCTTGTGCTAATTGGTGCTGACTTCTATGCTCGTGAAGCAAATACTGATGAGATTCTAGTCAACGCAATACGATTGCACCGACATGTAGTCTTCGACGATTCACATGGTCAATACGACAACATCTTCGGTGGCTTCAGTTCGTATGCTGATGACTTGGTAGCTGAGGGTTTTGCTGTATCAAGTATGGGCAGCTTCAGTGCTTCATTCTTCGAAGCCTGTGACGTTCTTGTGATTCCAGCAGCTTCCTATTCTGTAGGTACTGCCTATTCAGTAGGAGAGATTGCTTCCATCAGAGCCTTTGTTGAAGGCGGAGGCGGCCTATTCCTAATTCAAGACTGGAAATTCTGGGATCCACATATTGAGCCCATAGCAAACGAATTCGGCTATGTAAGATCTAACTATGGTTGGCTTAATGACTCAGATGATTGCCCATTAGAATGGGGTTCCGTTGTATACTCAGGTGCCAATATACTCAATCATTCTTTGACGCTCGGCGTTTCCCAATTTGAGAACTATTGGGGCGGCGGTTTCTCAAGTCTACCTGCAGATGCACATAGTATCATAATAACAGACACAGATGGCACAACAACATGGAATGACTCCACTACTTCGATCTACGGTGTTACAATATTTGCGGTTTCGACTTTCCAGTCAGGTCGTGTTGCTGTTACGCTTGATTTCAATTGGCTACTGGATGACTCTGACCTAGATGGCGATGCAACATTTGATTACGATGAAAGCGATAACCAAATCATAGCGCTTAATACTATTAGGTGGTTATCTGCTGCAGGTTTGAAGGAACGCATTGTCCTCTTCGATGAATCACACACCCCATATGAAATCCTATCTGGCCAGTATCTTGACTTTGGAAACTACCTTACGAGCAATGGTTACACTCTACACTGGATGAGCACTTTCCATGCCACTTTACTTGATGAGGCACATGTTCTCTTCATTTGTGAAGGCATAGTAAGCTATTCGGTTGGTGAAATCAACGCAATCACCGAATTTGTCGTTAATGGTGGCGGCCTATTCCTAGCACTCGACTGGGGCGACTACGGAGACGAACTAGATCCTATTGGTAACCAATTTGGTCTTGACCGATCAGACAACATTGATTATCTGAACGATACAGATGATTACATAGTATACGGATCTTATGTCAAATACGATGGTGTCAATATCGGCACACATCCTATCATGCAGGGTATCTCACGAATTGAACTTGACCGTAGCACTGCCTTCGACAGCATTGGCGTTGGAACAGCCTTAGTTTCCACTGATACTGATGGTACAAGTGTTTGGAATTCTGGTAACACTATTGCCAATGGTCTTGCTGTCATTGCAGCTACAGAATATGAACTTGGACGCGTAGTATGTATCACAGACGTCAACTTTTTCGAACTTGGAACAGATCCAGATGGTGATGGTGAAGATAACTTCTATGACAGCGATAACAACCTCTTTACAGTAAATGCATTCCAGTGGCTTGCTGAAAATCGTGCTCCCTCTGTAATAGTGACCTACCCGAATGGTGCTGAAACACTGACTGGTACAGCATCAATCACATGGACAGCAGTTGATCCAAACAAAGATGCAATCACTTCATACGATGTCTATTACAGTGACAACAATGGTGGCACTTGGCACAGCATTGCACTTGGTCTCGCAACCCTTACAACTGACTGGGACACTACTGGTGTTGATGATGGTGACCAGTACTTGATTCGTGTAGTTGCACACGACTATGAAATAGCCGGAGAAGACCAATCCGATGCTGTCTTCTCTGTAGACAATGTTACTCCAACACCTACTCCCCCCATTCCTGGTTTCCCATTCGAAGCTGTAGCCCTTGGTCTGCTCTTCAGTCTAGGTTTGGTCTTTGTTATACGGCGTCATGGACGACGTGAGGTGCACCACTAGCTGTGGCACCTCCCTCCCCCTTTTTTTCTACAAGTTATCGAGATAAATCCCATTTTTCTAGAAAAAAGTTCAACCTTAAATAATCCGGTTCTAAGGATATTCATAACCTAGCTTGCTAATCGCTTTTTCGTTTAGCGGGTTAAAGGGATGAAAAAAATGAATTTAAATAAAAAATTACCTAGTTTTCTTTTACTTTCAATTCTCTTCTGTTCTTCTGTGTTCCTCAGTGTTGGTCTAGTGTCTTCAACATCACATTCTAATCTACCTATTTCAACTCGTGGTTCTGAGCCGATTCCACCTACTCCAGAACTCCCCCATAGCATCCTTCCAGTCTCAATATTAGTCTACAATCAATATTCAGATAATACACCGGGTGGAGAATACGAAAACACACTAGCCGCTATAAACAACACCTATGGTACGGACTACTACTTTGCTAACCTAACAAACTACAATAATCTCGCTTCCGAGTTACCTAACTATGATATTCTCCTCATTGTTGAACAAGAACAAGCAACCGAGGCACAAATGAAGACTGTTGGTGCAGCGTGGGCGACCACTCTTACCAACTTTGTACAGGGAGGCGGCATTGTCATCCTCCTAGACTACGCCATGTATCCTTGGGCAGGATATGTCGGTATTACCTTCCACATCTATAATTCGTCAGGACTCATGTCAATCGACAGCGTTGGCGATGAGGCCTATAACACAATCTACCTCGCTAATACTTCTGATGCCCTCGCCCGAGGTGTTGCATCCTCCTTTAGTGCACCTGATGGCTCTGTAGCCTTCAGGACACCGGAGACAACGGTTGTAGTTGATAACACAACAGATCCTGTTGTAATTCACAAAGTCATGGGTAAGGGACATTTAGTATTACTTGGCTTTGACTTCTATTCATCTAACGCAAATTCTGAAATACTGTTGGGCAACGCTATTCGACTACACCGCCATGTTATCTTCGACGCATCACATGCACCATATGGCACAATCTTTGATGCTTTGAGTAGCTTTGCAGACGACCTGGTTTTAGAAGGCTTTGCTGTATCAAGCATAGCTCATTTTAGTTCAGCATTTATTGCTGCCTGTGATGTCCTTGTCCTCACGGCTGGAACAGTGGCAATAACTGCTTCTGAAGCTACTGCCATTGAGGCGTTCGTCCTTGGTGGCGGAGGTCTCTTTGTTGCAACAGACTATGGTTCATTTGGTGACGAGTTAGACCCAGTAACAACAAAATTCGGGTTCACACGGTACACAGACTATCTCACAGATACCGATGACACTATAGCTTATGATTCTTACAATGTCTATGACAACACTGGTGGCAATTACAACATAGTAAATCACTCGATTACAGTAGGTGTTACTAGACTTGAACTTGACCGCCCAGGAGGCTTCTCAGCACTCCCAACTGATGCCATTCCAATACTCTACACTGATACAGATGGCACTTCCGATTGGTTTGCTGGAGGTGCAGCTGATGGTGTTCCAGTTGCTGCAGCTTTGGTTACTGCAGGTAATGGTCGTGTTTCAACCATTATGGATTGGAACTTTCTGGATGACGCCATAGATACCGACAGTGATGCAACAAACAATTACTTTGATAGCAATAACGATGATTTCGCCATCAATATGATTCGATGGCTGTCTGCTGCGGGACTGAAGGAACGCATCATCCTCTTCGAAGAATCACATGGTGCAGCATGGACAATTAATACTCTGGGATATCGTGGTTTCAGCAAATATCTCACAAGCAATGGCTATACGATCCACTGGATGACCACCTTCTATTCAAGTCTCCTGGACCAGGCACATGTCCTAGTCATCTGTGATGGCTCATCAGCTTATAGTGCCAGCGAAAATGCTAGCATTGTCAACTTTGTCGCTTCAGGCGGAGGACTACTCCTACTTGGCGATAATGGTGGGAACCGTGACAGGATTGACCCCATCAGTAACGTCTTTGGCATCGATTGGCACGACACAGACGATTTAGAGGATTCTGATGATTACATTACATCCACTGACTATGTCATTTATACTGGTGCCAACATTGGTGTACACGCTATAACACAGGGTGTTTCACGAATTGAAATGGATGCAGGGACCGGACTAGTTTCCATCGGTAGCGGTACAGCTTTGGTATCCACAGATAGTGATGGAACTGCCACCTGGGGAGGCATTACCCCAGCAAATGGCGTTGCTGTCCTTGCTGCTACCACCTATCAATTGGGTCGAGTGGTCTGCATAACAGACTTCCAACTATTCGCTGATAACTACGACACAGATGGTGATGGCATTCCCCATATGTATGAACACGACAACATCCTCTTCACAGTAAACACATTTCAATGGCTCTCAGAAAATCGTGCACCAATTGTAACTGTTGCAAATCCAAATGGTGGTGAAGCCCTCACAGGAACCGTCACCATTGATTGGACAGCTATTGATCCCAATAAAGACACGATAGTATCTTACGATGTCGCTTACAGTCCTGACAATGGTGCCAGCTGGATTACCATTGCTACTGGACTAACAACCACTAGCACAAGTTGGGATACTACTACTGTTATCAACGGTAACCAGTACTTGATTCGTGTAGTGGCATACGACTACGACCTTGGTGGACAAGACCAATCCGATGCTGTTTTCTCAGTTAACAATCCTCTACCCATACCTGGTTTCCCATTCGAAGCAGTAGCCATTGGAATACTCTTCAGCTTAGGTCTAGTCTTTGTTAAGCGGCGAAACCGTCGCAACACCAATTGAAACAACCAACGGACGCCAAGACTGGTGTCCGTTCTCTCCCTTTTTTTCCTTAATTATTACATTTCTTTAAAGTTCAAGTAGCTACCTTTCGAGTTCGAGTTGCATTTTATAGAGTAAGTGGTGAAGTTTGTAACTCCGGCTATTACAGAGCTGGGCAAGTTCATCATTATCAGTGAAGGTGACACGAACAAAATCGAACTGTGGTAAACTGTAGGGACGTAGGCCTGAAATGAAATCATCAAAACTGTCAATATTTTCTATCTCAAAGGGGAAGCAGCCTGGAAAACTAGGTGTAAACCGACAGGCACCAACAATTTTCCCACCTAGAGATTTCAAAGTGAATACTAAGTATCCTTTGTCTATGAATCTCCTGATTTGAGTTGCAGGTAATGACATATTGTATCGTTGGCCGACTGCTTTGATTTCACTAGGTTGTATTAGTTGGCATCTATACCGCTCTGAGGGAGTAAGTGTATCAAAGTGGACATAGTAATCCCAAGTGGTAGCTACTGCTTTAAACCCGAATTTTCTATACAACCCCTGAGCTGCAATGTTATCTTGTTGTGTGTAGAGAAAAATCTGCTGTAATCCACTTTGTTCTCTAAACCATTTGAGGGCAAATTCCATCAGTTTTGTTCCGAAGCCTTTACCCTGCATAGACTTGGCAACACCAATGCGACCAAGATGACCAGTATTATCTCCGAATCGACGAAGAATCAAGTAGCCAACGATAACTCCAAATTCTGATTCAATAACAAATGAGCCATCCTCGTTGGCAAACCGAACAAATTCTTCGCTAGATATCCTATCTTCAGGAAAAATCTCTGAATCAAGAGGGGCAAGAGCTCGACAATCCGCCCGTTTCATAGGTCGGATGATTGGCGTTCGCTTTGACAAGATATGCCAACCCATAAATTCATACTATTTATTTTCGTCCATACTTGAACAGGAGTGCCGCTTGAGCAGCTGCTAAACGGGCAATGGGAACACGGTAAGGAGAGCAGCTAACATAATTCAAGCCTACTATATGTGAGAATTCTATAGATTGTGGCTCTCCGAAATGTTCACCACAACCGCCTATCTCCAGATTTGGCTTGGTAGATCTTCCCTTCTCGACAGCCATCTTCATTAGTATCCCTACACCATCTCGATCTAGTATTTCAAATGGATTGTTTGGTATGATTCCTCGTTCCACATATTGATGGAGGAATTTGCCTTCAGCATCGTCTCGGCTTACACCATATGTCATTTGGGTTAGATCGTTGGTGCCAAATGAGTAGAAATCTGTGTAATGAGCAATCTCATCAGCTGTTAGCGCAGCGCGGGGAGTTTCAATCATTGTGCCAAATTTATATTTCAGTTGGACACCCTTTTCAGCCATTACCTCTCTAGCAACCCGTTCAAGCTTTTCCCGCTCTAGTTTGAGTTCATTGACATGACTAACGAGAGGAATCATTACTTCTGGAAAAACGGTTATACCTTCTTTTGTAACATTGCAGGCAGCTTCAAAGATTGCACGTGTCTGCATCTCAGTCAAACCTGGATACATAATTCCAGCCCTGCACCCGCGGAGACCCATCATAGGGTTAACCTCCCACATACTCTGCACTATTGTTAGGATTTTCTCTGTTTCCGTCAAAGTCGTTTGTAATTTCTTGAGTGTAGCAGGTGGTGGATTTGATTTAATTTCTATTTCCAGTTTACAGATTTTTTCCAACAATTCATCTTTAGATGGCAAAAATTCATGCATAGGAGGATCAATCAGGCGAATGATGACAGGATAACCATCCATGGCGCGAAAAATGCCTTCAAAGTCTTTCCGCTGATATGGAAGGAGTTGGTTCAATAGATTTTGACGCACTTCCTTGTCATCAGCCATAATCATTTTGACAACTATTGGACGACGTTCTTCTTCGAAAAACATGTGCTCGGTTCGGCACAGACCAATTCCTTTGGCTCCAAAGGCTCTTGCTCGTGCAGCGTCAGGAGGGTTATCTGCATTGGTCCAAACTCCGAGCTTACGTATCTCATCAGCCCAGCCTAATAGTGTTACAAGTTCTATCTCTTCTTCAAAGTTAGGATCAATCGTATCGATTTTTCCTTCGAAGACCACTCCGGTTGTGCCATCGATTGAGATGTAATCACCCTCGCGAATTACTTTATCACCAACACGAAAGGCTCGAGCGTCCAAATCGATTTTAATGGTTTCACATCCGGCAACACAGGCTTTTCCCCATCCACGGGCAACCACTGCAGCATGTGAGGTCATGCCTCCACGTTGTGTTAGAACGCCTCTAGCTGCAACCATTCCATGAACATCATCAGGATTGGTTTCAGGTCGAACCAAAATTACATGTTCTCCAGATTCATGCCGCTCAACAGCCCTATCTGCGTCAAAAATCGCAACACCTGTGGCAGCACCTGGTGATGCATTCAATCCCACAGCAAGAAGCCTACCTGTTTCCTTAGCTTGTTGCACTGCCGCCGGATCAAAACGTGGATGAAGAAACTGATTAATTTGTGCTGGTTTAACCCGCATCACAGCCTCTTTCTTTGTAATCAGTCTTTCATTAACCATGTCTACTGCAATTTTCACAGCTGCGATAGCGGTGCGTTTGCCTGTACGAGTTTGAAGCATCCAGAGTTTACCACGTTCAATTGTGAATTCGAGGTCTTGCACATCTTTATAATGGCGTTCAAGGCGGCTGCAGAACCGAAGGAATTCCTTATACTGTGCAGGTAAGTCAGTAGCCATCTCAGAGATGGATTTTGGAGTTCGAATACCCGCGACAACATCTTCACCCTGAGCATTAAGGAGGTATTCACCCCAGACCTGTTTCTCCCCAGTAGCAGGATTTCGGGTAAAGGCAACTCCTGTCCCACTCGTTTCACCCATATTACCAAAGACCATGGTCTGAACGTTGACCGCAGTCCCCCAATCATGCGGCAAACTTTCAGCATTACGATAAGATATTGCTGGCGCACCAAACCACGAGTCAAAAACAGCACCAATAGCATGGCGAATCTGCTTCAAAGGGTCATCAGGAAACTTCTCACCCAACTCCTTTTCATATAGGGCCTTAAAAACAGCAACAAGATCTTTCAACATCGCAACGGTGAGATCAGTATCCCTGCCCCCCTCAGTCCGTGCTTTGAACTTATCAAGAATAGCTTCAAATTCGTGACGCTTAATCCCCTTCACAATATTCCCAAACATCTGAATAAGACGGCGATAAGCATCCCAAGCAGTCCTCTCATTCCCAGTAAGTTCTGCAAAACCTCTCAACACCTTGTGGTTTAGTCCAATATTGAGAACAGTGTCCATCATGCCAGGCATACTTATGCGTGCACCGGAGCGACATGATACAAGTAGTGGGTTTGCGGGGTTTCCGAGCTCTTTGCCTGTTTGTTTTTCAAGGGTTGCTATAGCTTCGAGTACTTGTTCCCACATGCCTTTAGGAAATTTTTTGCCTGATGCGAAGTAGGCGTTACAGGCTTCGGTTGTTATCGTGAATCCAGGAGGTACAGGTAATCCTGCATTGGTCATCTCAGCTAGATTCGCACCTTTTCCACCAAGGAGCTCACGCATATCCTTGTTTCCTTCACTAAATAGGTAAACCCATTTTGTCATATCGGAATTCCTCATCCTTCTTTGTTTTGAAAAGAGTGCTGTCTGATAATGCTGATTATCAACTCTACTCTTATGTTGCTGGCACGAGCTTTTTGGCTATTAATAAAGCTTTGTTTTTATTAAATCGGTATATCTTCGAAAAGATGCTTTTTTGTTGCTGTATATGCCGAATGGAGTATAACTTCGCTAATATCTGCTAAATTGTGGTTTAATGGGCTTTTAGGGGTGTCTA
>JABXGU010000074.1 GCA_016550415.1 archaeon
GGTGTGTTGACTGTGATAGGATTATTATTGAATGTATATCCGTATTCCTACAGTCTAACTGCGAATGAATTATTACTTATTCTTGGAAGTAGTCTTTTTGCGTTTGTTATTGGTGACTGGTTATACCTATTATCCCTACAATACATTGGAGTTAGTCGTGCCACTCCAATCACCGCCACCTATCCACTCTTCGTATTAGTAATCCAAGTGTTTTTCCTTAGTGAGCCATTGAATATTTTTTTGTTACCTGCGGCTATTGTCATCTTTACAGGAATAATATTGCTTGGTCGCCAGTTGGTTCCATCGACTGCCGCTTCTGCTGTGAAATTAAATTTACGTCTATGGGTGGGTGTATTAGCTGCCATAGCAACTGCGACGTCTTGGTCAGTTAGTATAGTGCTTCTTTCTGAGGTGCAGAAAACAACAGACATCATCCTTGTTGCAGTATTTCGTCTAGCAATTGGTTTGCTGGTGTTAACGCCCTTTGTGGTTAGTCGTCAAGCTGGACGACAGGAACTCAAAGTGGATAGAAGAATATGGTTACTCTTGGGTTCAGGAGGTATAATCGCACTAGGTGTTGGATATCTTGCATTCGCATTTGCACTCCAAGTTGCAGGTACTACACCGGCAACCATTCTCTCATCCCTGACACCTCTCTTTGCCATTATCATTGGATGGCGACAAATTCATGAACGTATAGGCTGGCAAACATTAATTGGAGTACTATTATGCGTGACTGGCATCTTACTCACCGCAATAGCAACCTCTCCAATTTAGGATACAACTTCTAGTAAAAATTGGAAATATTTATCACGAATACAGAAGGTGATTCATTAGATCCAAATTCAATATTGGTTGTGTTCTACAATGAAATACGAAGATTTCTATGACCCCAAATATGTCCCCGTTGAATCAGATGTTGTATGCACTTATCGAGTTGAACCCCGTGATCCCAAGCAAGACATGGTGTGGCTGGCAGGAGGAGTGGCTGCAGAGAGTTCGATTGGGACTTGGACAGACCTTACAACCGAAAAACCATACATGAAAGGGTTAGCAGCCAAAGTATTCTCCATTGATGGAAATATCATTCAAGTAGCTTATCCAAACGAGCTCTTCGAACCAGGTAATCTACCCAACTTACTCAGCTCAATTGCTGGGAATATCTTTGGCTTAGGTGACATTCGATATCTCCGTCTTCTCGACATACAATTACCGACCAAACTAATTAGGCACTTTCCTGGTCCTGCCTTTGGCATTCCTGGTGTCCGACGAACAGTGAAGGTTCCTAAACGTCCTTTGGTTGGCACTATCATTAAGCCAAAACTTGGATTACGAACCAAAGACCATGCAAAAGTTGCTTATGCTGCTTGGCTTGGCGGCTGTGATGTTGTCAAAGATGATGAAAATCTCTCAAGTCAACGATTCAACCCATTTGAAAAAAGGATCATAGAAACCCTGGAAAAACGTGACAAAGTGGAATCAGAAACAGGGGACAGGAAGGTCTACCTAGCAAATGTAACAGCAGAGACTAATGAGATGATTCGACGCGCCCAATTCATAGAGGACCATGGTGGTCGTGTAGCAATGGTTGACATCCTCACCTGTGGATTCGCAGCTGTGGAAACTCTTCGAAGACAGGGGTTCAAATTAATTCTGCACGGTCACCGAGCAATGCATGCAGCATTCACAA
>JABXGU010000665.1 GCA_016550415.1 archaeon
TCCTACATCGACGGATTAACGAGCGATTATGGTTACATCCAGCAATCCGTCTCAACATCGAGATACTACCTAATGAGAGTAACCTACTCCTACGATCTGGTAGAGGCAACAACCGTCATTACCGTGAGCTTCAACTACATCCCATTGCCGCAAGCATAGTTTAAGGGAATCCCCCTTTTTTCTAGGGAACACCGCATCCCCCTTTTTCTGGAGAACACCATATGAAACACAAAATTCAGTATCTCAAAGTAAGATTCTATCTTGGCAGTATTTCCGTGCTTGTTGGCCTTTTAGGCGCCACCATCGCCCTCTTCTACTGGGTTGAAAGCACTGGGCTGCAATATTTTTTTGGCGGACTCACTCGTTACGTTCTCGGATTTGGCGGATTCGCTTCCATGATCTTTGGAGCACTTCTCGCCAACGACGCTTGGGTTCTCAGAGATGTTTTAAGGGGAAGATATGAAGGGCTCACCCATTATTCGATGAATGCTTCCTCAAATGTGTACATTAAGAAAAAACCGCAAGAAGTGACCCATCTGAGAGAAAGGAAAAACCCAAGAGGCGAGCTGACAGGACTTTTGAGGAAAACCGCAGCACCCCCGCGCGCAAACAATGTACATCTCAATGCAGTTGACACTCCCTTTCCAGCGTCTCTGGTCCGACTGGCTGTTGTCCCTAAGCCAGCTGAGGGAAGCAGAGTCATTTTTGAGGGTAAGGCAACACCTGTAGTCGAGCGAATTACCAACATCAAAATGGTCTGTGATAGGTGTGGAGAACTGCTAGTGGATGGAGCCAGCCAGGATCTAATCCGAAACGCCGTTATACGTTGCCCCACCTGTGGCGCATACTGTGAGACTCCGCAACGCGCACACACAATATCCTTGAAATGACGGGATATATCCGAACTTCATAACTAGCGCATTGATGGAAAAGGACAGTCTATAAGATCTTTGTATATAATCCCGAGCTTCACTCAGATATGCGCGCGCATGCATGCAGTGTGGAAGTTTTAGTAAAACAGCACTTGCAATCCTATTTTGAAACGTCTGTATGGAGCAAGTGTCAAGATTCTGAGTTCATAATGTTTACTTTGGGAAACAAAGAAATTGGTGAATGAGGAAATTGAATTCGGATACCGTTCTCAAGCATCTGGCATGGATAACTTGCGTCATGGTTGTTTTGCAGGTGATCTTCTATTTTGTCTTTCAGATAATCGGCTATAATTCCTTCTTGCTAAGTATAACACTAATCGCGTCTGTTCTGGTGGCTCTTACCATTTTGTTTGCGTGGAGAGTTCTGAAAAAGGCAATCAGAAACTAGCGCGCGCCCTCGCCACAATGCATGCATAGTAAAAGATATTTACCTTTATTTACTTACATCCTATCCCACCACATATAGTGCTGTGAAAAGGGATCGAGGATTGAGCGTTTTTCTTAAATCGAATTCAACGTTCAAAACCAATTTGCAACTTAACCATATCAGAACTTGAGAATCGAATATGTGTTGCGGTTCGTGGGGGCCCGTAGCTCAGCCTGGTTAGAGCGCCAGGCTCATAACCTGGTGGTCAAGGGTTCGAATCCCTTCGGGCCCACCA
>JABXGU010000075.1 GCA_016550415.1 archaeon
TGCTCCAATCTGCAATTGACAAGGCTGTCGAACTTACCATCAAGAGTGGAATGTAAGAGAAAAATGCAAATAAATTGGGCAAAATATGCTTAAAAAGAAGGATACGTAAATCTTATTCGACCTTCTCACACTAATATCGGAACATTCACTCTTGGTTGTGAAAATATGGGTGATGGCAAAACATCAAAACAGATGGTAAATTGGGACCGTATTTTCGGTGGAATCGCTTCAGCCACCTTCGCATTACAACTAGTATCTGTGATGATTCTAATAGCAGCAGGAATAGTATTCCTGATGATGATAACTGGTTTATTCACTTTCTTCATGACAAACGTTGACTTCCTCATACTTCTAGTGCTAATTGTAGGCGGAATCTCCTTCTTAATTTTCATCGGACTTCTTGGTTTCTTTCTTAACACCCACATTCGAATTCGGAAATTCCTTATTGGCCGCGGAGTCGGTGACATCGATGCTGACAGCCGTGCTACTAAGACCATTCTAGGTATGTTCGCTGTTTCAATTATTTTCGTGCTTTCTGCAGGGGTATATGGTTTCTATTTGATATGGAAATACTTTCTAGACCCTTGGGGTGCAGGCTTTCTAGCTAGTTACGGACTAGTAGGCAACTTCATTTATGAATGGGGTATGCTTATCGTGTTTCTTAGTGTTGGAGTAATTTTTGTATGCATAATTATGCAATTACTTACAGCTGTTGTAAACCGTATTACTTACCGTCTCGTATAGAGTGTCAAAAATAAGACCAAACAGAAGATTGCTGAATTATACCAATCTATTGCTACTAAAAAGTAATTCACCATAGAGCCTATCACTCAATAGAAGATTGGGTAACAAGTTCTTCTAAGAAGGATTTTTGAAGAAAGCTTGAACATCTAATCCAGCAGCATCAAGCCGGCTTAGGGTAGATGGATATGGATCACAGACTTCCTCCTCCAAGTTGGCAGCAAGTTTTGGGTCTATTCCATTCAGTTTCTTTATGAGAAGTTTACGTTCATCCGGGGACATAAGTCGGGAATCTGTCATGGCAGCTACATGAAAACTGACATCCGCTTCCTTAAGATATTCAATGGCTTGAAAGGGTAATAGATAATGTTCCCCAAGTGCACCTGTACGTTGTTGAAAGCCTTCAGGAGTTGCAGCTTTCAGACTGACACGGACATGCACCTTGTTGAAGGGAGCGATATTTTGAACATAACCAGCATCAGCACCAAAGAGAATACCATTGGTTTCAAGCATGAATACTTCAAAGGGAGAATCTTCAACAAGGGGAAGAACCTGTAGCAAATGCTCTTTACATAATGTTGGTTCGGCACCAGAAATCCTAGCTTTCTTTATCCCTTTTCGCTTAGAAGACTGGATTAATGTATCAACCAGTGCCCCTGGTGTATAGAAGCGCCCACGTTTTTCCGGATATTCTCGTGAATCATCGACCCAACAGAATATGCACCTAAGCGGACAACCTACAGCGTATGCTGTAGCAATTCCACCATAAACACCTGCGATATAGACATTTGTGTATTTACGTGCAGTATCCGATAGGCGACAGACAATGCTTTGGAGTGTCTTTACTAGCTCAAGTGAATTATAAGGTGGAGTGGAGGGAGTCACAAGACGGGGGAACTTATCTATCATTAGGTAATTAGAATTCAACCTACCTACAAAAACTTGTAGTGTGATTTGAGAAATCCAAAGAGTGGAGGAGACGCCTGTTAGAAAATTGAAGTCTTAAGAAAAAGGCGAGTTATTGGGAATTTGATTTGATAATTTGAAGAGGAAGAAGAAGAGAAACATCAGTAAAAGCCTCTGGACGTTTAAGAAGACGCGTTATAAATCGTGTGAAAAGACGAGGATCATCCGAACAGGCAGCGGCAAAACCTATGGGACTAATGCCAGCTACTTGATAACATTCAGCAGCGGCTAATAGGGCAAAATCTTCATCTTGGCGTGACAATAAATTATTGGTATTTGTATTGGAGGACCCGGTTTCAGCGATAAAGAGAGCACCAGCAGAGAGACCACGACTTTTACTTCTACTGAGTAAAGCGAATAACGGTGATGTGGGAACAAGAGGTGTTCCTTTTGGAGTGCGCACTTCCTCGATGATAGTTTTAATCAGCCAGTTGTCATGAAGACGAAAGAGTGTAAGGAGCTGGTCAATGAAAGGAACACCGACCCTATGACTTCTTGGGCTTAAGATGGTTTCAGCATCCTGAAACTCTATTGCGACGCGAACCTCTTTTCCCTCTGCATCACCACGGACGATTACTATCCAAGCACTAATTTTCTCTTCCAAAGCATCGGCTCCTTATCTCTCACTGATGAAACTGGAAGAACGTCAACTAGGCGACATTCCTCCGTTAGATGAGAGGGGAATTGTTCCTATAATAATCATTCAAGTAAGCCTTGAATTAGTCAGGGACAAGACCATGAGGAGTCCGGCGAAGGTACCAGATTGCACCTATAGAAGTTACGACGACGATGAATAATCCACCTGAAAGCCATACAAAGAATTCCACATCAATCGAAATGGGTATTTCACGAGTACCAGGAATCCCATAATGGTATTGGGGATAGTATTCTAAGTATACAAGACCAGGTTCAGGTTGTTTGATAAAACGGAATGGACCTGTTCCCACAGGACGCGGGTTAGTAAAATCGCCAGGGAGAATGATACCCTCCCAGATGTGCTGAGGTAGAATAATTTGATCGGTGATTTCGAAGAGGGCTAGGTACCCGTTAAGTGGAGTGTGTATTACAACTGTGACATTGCTTAAAACGTCAATACTTGAAAATTCAAGATGTGGTGCCGGATAATATTCTGGAAGGTCATTGATGTAATGGTAGGTGAAGTTGACATCGTATGCGGTGAAGGGTGCCTCATCATGCCAAGTAACATTGTTTAGTAGGCTAAATGTTATCTTCAATCCTTCCCCTTCAGGTTCCACTAGCCAACTCTTAGCCAAATTGGGAACAGCTTCTGCGGTATATGGGTTCCTGTCAATAAGACGGGAATAGATGGAGTTTAGTATGATCCAGGATTCATCACTTACAGCTAAGACCGGGTTTAGACTTTCTGGAATATCATTTATTCCAAATTCCAATGTGCCACCTACACCACTGACTGGATTACGACCGGGTTGATCTCCTGCCAAACGAACTTGTATAAGAGACCAAGGATTTGAAGCACCTATACCAGGCGCGTTTATCCAGTTATCATATTGATCGGTTCTTTGTGCAGTATATTGATACTTTGTACAGAGGGGAATCAAGGGCTGGTTTTCTGCGATGGCAATTTGTATATCAGAAACTACTTCCTTGAAGGAGCCATAATCAATGGTCGTGTTAAGTGATTCGAGGAGTGCATCCACGGTTTCATTGTTGAAATTCATGATATTGGTGGTTGGTATGTTCCAAGAATAGAACAAATCTGAAAGGTAAGATAGGGAACGATCTGGAATGTAAAAAGGAAGGAGAGCAAGGTGATAGGCACGACCTCCCCAATGTGTGTAGTACCAAAGGGTAGTCTCTGATACTGGATAGATGTTATAATCGAATCCCAGACTGCCAAGTGTCTCACCAATAAACTCAGCCATCGTGGTAGTGTTAGTTCCAATCTTGTTGAGCATAATATACTTTGGATCCATAGGAGAATAATACAGACGAAGCGACACCTCCTCGTCATTTGGCGCATCACGAACGCCATCGCCGTTAAAATCGGTAAATCCTGCAGCTTCTAAGAGGGCAATAGCACCGTCGACATCCCCTCCCCGATAATCAGTGGGAAGATCTGACTCATGCCACTCTTCAAGATATGAGGGAACAACATGATCGAGAGCCACACCCATTGATCCAAAGCATGTCTCAGCTAATTCGTATTTATCGATAGCCATAGCGACTGCCTGACGTAAAGCAAGATAATTAAATGGAAATCCTGTATAGCCCTCTGGTCCATGAATAGGCTCACCTATGAAGAAAGGGTCTTCATGAGTACTACAAGCTAAGCCCCAGAAGGCATCTGCTTCCCATTCGTCAACTTGAATATCAGAATGCGTTTCAGGTGTAACAGGTTGGTTGCCTATATCGATTAATCCATCGAGGAGCGCAGACCATTGAGTTTCAGCACCATGATAAAGACTGAATACTACTTCGTCAATATAGGGTCCGTGATAATCAAAGGAAAGATATTCGAACTGTTGAGGAAGTGCAAGATTGGCTGTTGGGGAAAAATAGACTCCAGCCAGGAAAAAACCGCATAATACCAAGCAAGCAACTTGATAGAGCCTAATATTAAATCGGTTAAATCTTAATCCAGAATTTCGAAATATATTAGATGAAGACATTTTTCTTGACTTCCGAGGAGGAGATTGGAATATGATAGGGATATTAAAGAGAATAAAAGCATGCCGAAGATGGCAAGTCCCAAATATCGTAATCCAGTCATCAGACGTAAAGAATCTTACAAGTAATTAGTAGAAAAGAAATTTCAAAATGGAAAACCTAACAGTGTAACCAATAGGAGTCTTCATTTAATGTCAATCCAAATAGATCTTCTTGTTAAGAATGGACACATAATAACAATGGATCCCAGTCAACAAACTGCTGAGGCCTTTGCGGTCAAAGCTGGAAGAATTCTTGCCATTGGCCCAAATAAAGACCTATCCAGACTGACCGGACAAGCCAAACATGTACTTGACCTTCAGGGAGCAACAGTTGTACCTGGTTTCATTGATAGCCACACTCATTTAGCTGAGCTGGGTAATTCCCTGCAAAATCTTGACCTAAGTAGCACCTCCTCTGCAGAAGAGGTTCTAAATCTTGTCAAGACACAAATAGAAAAAATTGCACCTGGAGACCTTGTACTTGGTTTCAACTGGGATGAAACTAGCTGGTCAACACACCGATATTTAACACTGAAGGATCTTGACCCCATTTCACCTCATAACCCGGTAGTCCTTATCAGAATCTGTGGACACCTAGCTTGTGTCAACACGATTGCACTTCAACAGTTAGATATTGATATTAATCATCCTGGTGTTGATAAGGACCCAACAACCGGAGAAGCAATAGGTGTTCTTCGTGATGTCCCTATAGATCCTCGAAGCCTACAACAAACAGAGGACATTTCAAATCAAGCTCTTCTAGCTGCATGCCGTTTCGCCAATAGTGTTGGCATTACCTCTGTTCATGAGAATCTGTATCGCCGTCAGCTCCCATTTATTTCAGAGTACTTGTCTCTTTGGCGTAAAAACCAACTTACCGTTAGAATCTATTGCAATCTGGAAGATAGGTTGCTAGACAATATAGCAGGACTTGGACTAACAACAGGTCTTGGTGACGAATACTTTCGATTTGGTGGTGTGAAAGTATTCATCGATGGATCGTTTGGTGCCCAAACTGCAGCCATCACTAAGCCATTCACTGACAAGCCTTCTACTAATGGAATCATCGTAAAAAATGAAGATGATTTCCGATTCATTTTAGAGACTGCTAATAAGCTGGGACTCCAAGTTAACACTCATGCGATTGGTGACCGCGCTATTGACCTGGCATTACGTTGCCACGAAATACAAAGTGGTTCAGATATTGTAAGTCAGCTTCGCCATAGCATCATCCACGCAGAAATGTTAACCACTCCACTAATAGAGAGAGTCAAAAAGATTGGAATATGGCTTTTGATGCAACCTAACTTCGTTCACCGCTGGGGATTGCCAGGCGGAATGTATGAAATACGACTTGGACCAGAAAGAGCTAAGCAACTTAATAATTTCCGACGTATCCTAGATGCAGGTATTCACATTGCCTTTGGTTCCGATTGCATGCCAATGAATCCCCTCTATGGAATATACTCAGCTGTTACACATCCCAACCCAGCTACTCGTCTTACAACGGAGGAGGCTTTGCGCTGTTACACAATTGAGGCAGCCTATGCCAGCTTTGAAGAACAAGACAAGGGTAGCCTTTCACCGGGTAAACTAGCTGACTTCACTGTTCTTTCTGAGAACCCACTCACCGTAGAACCTAAAGAAATTCGACAAATCAGGGTAGAGAAGACCTTTCTTGGTGGAATTTCTGTCTATTCACGTGTCTAATGGGCGCCTACGCATTAGAAACGCAGTTGTCTCTTGCAGACTAGGGAAAAGAGATTGAGTGGGCATTCTTGAGATACGAAGAGCGGCAACAGCAGATGCATAGACCGCTGAACGAGCAAGAGTTGCACCTGATAATACGCTTACAGCAAATCCTGCATTAAATGCATCACCAGCAGCTGTTGTATCCACAACCTTAACTTCAAAGGCAGGAATTTGCCGCTGATCCTCTTTAGTGACAAGTAGACATCCTTTGGCACCCATCTTCATTACGACTGTCTGTGCCCCGATTTCTAACAGACGAAGGGCGCCTTTGCGAGGACTCCTTAGCCCAGTAAGATTGAGTACCTCAACTTCATTGGGAAAGAAGACATCTACAAATGGCAGAACTTCATGAAGTTCATCAACAGTCTTTTTTGTCCAGCCCGCAGGATCGCATCCAGTATCTAGGGAGGTAGTAATTCCTTGGTCATGAGCCTTCTTGAGTAACGATTTTGCGTTTTTCCCGCGTATCTGGTTGAGGAGATGATATCCTGCAAGGTGAAACCAACGGGGCGGCGGACTTGCACCTATACACGCCTCTAAGTCTTTTTGAGTGACAGAAGCATTGGTGCCCTGAAAGGTGACAAATGAGCGTTCACCATCCTCTCGAACGAAAGCTACACTAATTCCTGTGGACTGTTTTTCTATAAAATGAGTCCATTGAGTACTAACACCTACCTCACGGAATGCACGAACTACAATTTCACCAAACTGATCAACAGCTAAACGTCCAGCAAACCCAGAACTTGCACCCAGACTTGCTGCACAGAGTGCGAAATTCGCAGCAGAACCTGCTGCACGTAAGGTCACTTCAGGTACAACAATCTCTTGCCCAAAACGGGGAAGATGTTGGATATGTGGCAAAACCAGTTCAACGTTCGCATCACCTGCAGCGACCAATTGGACTGCTGCTGGTGCCGCCGTGCCCATTTTTCTTGTCATACATTTGCACCGGCATACTTAGTTTATCTATTTCTTCTATATATGAAGTAAATAAAAGGAAGGCGGAGTAGCCACTCCAATATTCCGATAAAAAGAGGGGTAGGAACGCTTGCATCCATGAGGAGAAGCGTTCTCACCGACGGAACCGAATATGACTTACCCGCAGAAAATAACGGGTATAGATGATTTCTGATTTGTTGACGATTAGCCTTTGCTAGGTCCACGAACCAATGTAATCTCTAAGGCACTAACATTGGCAGTATTGCCTTCAGCAGTTTTCACCTGCTCAGTACTTATTGCAATGTTCTGCACGACGAGATCTGTCATAAAGCGATTGCGTAACACTTCAGCTACATCAACAGCTCGGCTAATAGCTCGACCACGTGCCTTGATGATTAATTCATTAGGATTGCGGTTTAGCTGAGTAACACATGCTGTAATGTATGACATTAGCGGTTTGCTTCCGACAAAGACTACGCTTTCATCGCGTTTGGCCTTTGGACTTTCAGGCTTTGCTTCTGAGGCTTTGGGAGCCTCCGAAGATTTGGGGGTTTCTGATGTTTTTGGAGAGTCAGGCATTTTTTGGTTTTCCTCCATTACTGGAGATTTGTTTGTTGATTTAGTTTCACCAGTTCTTTGATGTCGGTTGAGTGTAGAAGGCTTATCTCCTACATTCAACGTGGGTGAGTAGCCTTTGTGATACTCGGGATATTCCTTTAAAGTTTCTGTTTAATGCCTAATGGAGCAAATAGTCGCAAGAATTCTATTCTAGTAGATTGGATAATCAAAATTGTAAATAGGAGGATAGCAAA
>JABXGU010000666.1 GCA_016550415.1 archaeon
AAACCTTGAAGCGTTCAGCCATTTCAAAGTGAAGCCAAAAGGGAGAAGGCTCCACTTCACCTCTTGGAGGAATACGCATGATGGCAGCTGCAAAGTCTTCAGCTATTTCTTGAAGACACTGCTTCAACACCTCTTGATTAGTCATAATTAAACAAGAATCAAACAGCGCATAAAATGGTGACGCAAAGGTAGGTTAAATGAAATTCGAAATGCACAAGTAGGCTAGCTACTCAGATATGTACAGTCAGGATTTCATTCTAAGGTGATAATTTATGACAATCATGACTGGTGAAGAGTATCGGGAAAGCCTAAGAAACCGTGGTCCACTCAAAGTGTATTTTTCAGGTGAAAAGCTTCAAAACCCGATGGCCAATCCTATTGTGAAAGCCTCCATCAACTCGGTTGCTTTAACCTACGATTTAGCTCATAATCCCCAATTTCAAGATATAATGATAGCCACGTCTGTATTGACTGGGAATCGGATTAACCGGTTCTGCCATCTACATCAAAGCACGCATGACCTCGAAATGAAGGTGCAAATGTTGCGCCTTTTAGGACAGCGTTGCGGGACATGTTTCCAGCGTTGTGTCGGAATGGATGCCATGAACGCCGTGTATTTGACAACATATGAAATTGATCAAAAACATGGAACCCAGTATCATCAGCAATTCATCGACTACATGAAGCAGGTTGAATCACACGATTGGGTGATTGATGGCTGTATGACTGATCCAAAGGGGGACCGGAGTAAACGACCCTCTGAACAAAGGGATCCTGATGTATTCGTGCATGTAGGGGAGCGTCGAGATGATGGGGTTGTCATTCGGGGAGCTAAGGCGCACCAGACCGGGGCAGTGAACTCACATGAGCACCTGATAATGCCCACCTTGGCGATGCGTAACGAGGAACAAGCTTTCACGATTTGCTGCGCAATTCCTGCAGATGCTCCGGGAATCACCTATTTCTATGGGCGGCAATCCAGTGATTTACGCCGTCTAGACCAAAGCACTGGAGGGGACATTGATTGTGGTAATCCTGAGTTTGGGGGTCAAGAATGCTTATTGATTTTTGATGATGTTTTTGTGCCTAACAATCGTATTTTCATGAATGGTGAATCCGAATTCTGCGGTCGATTAGTGGAAAGTTTTGCCGCATATCATAGACAGAGCTATGGCGGTTGTAAGGTCGGCGTAGGAGACGTGTTAATTGGTGCCGCTGCAACCATCGCTGAATATAATGGCGTGGAAAAAGCCTCACATATCAAAGATAAGCTCACCGAAATGGTGCACCTGAACGAAACCCTCTTTGCCTGCGGGATGGCTTGTTCCTGTTGTGGTCATGCCACCGATGCAGGCAATTACCTGGTTGACATCCTTCTAGCGAATGTCTGCAAACAGAATGTAACCCGTTTTCCCTTTGAAATCGCCCGCCTCCTACAGGACATCGCAGGAGGTTTATTTGTCACCTGCCCCAGCGCGAAAGAGTTGGAAAACCCGGCGACAAAGAAGATAATCGAGAAGTATCTCATAGGGATTGAAGAAGTCAGCACCATTAATCGCATCAAAATTCTGCGGCTAATCGAGAACCTTACACTTGGAAGAGCTGCAGTGGGTTATCTAACCGAATCAATGCATGGCGCGGGATCCCCACAAGCGCAACGAATTATGATTGGTAGACTGGCGAATCTCAAGGAAAAGAAGGAGCTCGCAAAACGACTAGCACAAATCAGTGAAATCTAGAATCCGTCTCAGGATAACTTTGTTCATAACTGTGACATAAGATTCAAGACAGCATTGTTCTTCTTTAAAATCGAAGTAACTTATTTTCTCCAAATAACGCCTTAAACCTGTGACTTCTCCTAAAAAGGCGATTAAAACTTAGTTTTAACCTTTTTCAGCATTTTCAAGACTAAATAGGACTTGTTTTTTGATAATATAAAGTATAAATGCATTGTTTGTGGGTCACAGAAAATTGGATAGTCAATGAAAGACCTCATTGGCTATATCCAGTATAATTGGTGAAATTCCATGGCAAAAGAGCCAAAAGAGAAGCAGAAGCAAAAGCGAAGTAAGGGTAAAGGTAAACGGTAAAATCCACTAGTTCTGAACAATTCCGGATACCAGTTTCCCGCCGCACGATACCATAACTTTAGGGGTCGTGCGTTTTTCTCTATTTTTAATGAAATTGACCCTTTGGAATTCTTTCATTATCTCATCGAGGTTGATTATAGATTGGATGTCCTCTTATCCTCTGACAGCTTCATTGGTATTATCAGTGCCGCCATCGAAGGGTTCAAATCTGAAGTTGGTGGTCTCCTATTCGGTGACAAAATCCCATCTTCCAGCAAATCTATCATAAAACTCGCCATTCCTCTCCAAACAACAAGGCGAACCATATCAAATGTTAGTTTTAATCTAAAACGAACTGATCGTGTCCTCAGAACATTGGACTACCTAACAGTCCACTGGCCCTTAGGGACTTTTCATAGTCATCCTGAAGGGCGAGGTCGAAGATACAAACCTATTCCCTCCAAATCTGACACATCCTTCAATAGCTCAGAAGAGATTGATGTCATCATCGCCATATGGGAATCTCCCCGTCATAGGACTCTACGATACACTCACAACAATAAATGGATAGCAGGATCTGCAGGTCAATTCTATATTCAACTTGCCGCTTGGCATTATCCAGAGGAAGATCGTTTCGAGCAAATCGATATTTGGTGCCCCTACATTGAGATCATTAACCTCTCCTACGAAGTAGGTCTCACAAATCAACCCGGACGACTATTCTGGCACGAAACTGTAACCCCAAATGGTTCTCTACGAAGACTCCGTAGCCTCGTCCATAAATATGAAAATAAAATCTTCAAAAGCCTTAATCACGAAACAGGAGAACCCATTCTCCTACAAATAAGGGAAGTCCTAGAAAAAATACAGACAATCAATCAATAATAACCCAGAAATCTTCGCAGGTTATTTTTCAAGATATTTTTTCTTTAGGTGCTGAATCCAGCTTTTAATGCCAACCTTCTTTAACTGCAGGTTTGCTTCGATGACTTGCTGCTTTCGGTCCTTCAGAGGACCTTTCTTCAGAGTCTTACACGGGAATTCAGAACACTGATAGCAGAACTCGATCTCTTTTTCCATACAGCATGTGCGAACCGGACAGTCTGACCACCAAGACCAGCCGCCTCCCATGCGACAACCCTTACATGGCTCCTCCTGGGATGCCAACCATTCTAGTCCCTTCATGAACTCGTCAAAATCGAAGGTCTTATTCACTCCTGCAATGAGGCGAAGGGACTTGTAGCTTTTCGCTAGATTGTAGAGGTGTTTAGCTGGTTCAGTGAAGGCTCCACGATGATAGCCACACAGAGAACAAAGATATTTTCCGCAATATGATACAAATTTTCCCTCCATCAACGAGACACAACCCTGTTAATAATCCCTAAAACAGATTCGCCACCTGAGTAATATTCTTAGGCAAAATAAATAGTTTGAGAAAGAGGAAATGACTAAACTTAGACGAGTGAAAAACCACTTCTCGTAACTGCTGTATTCGGATTCACTGGGATTGGCGACTCTATTTTTAGAAGGCTTGAAAGATTCATTGACCTGATTTAAATTTGTATGATTTTAGGTCGAATATGAGATTAATTTGGGAATGAATTGGGTCGAAACCTGAAATATGCTTTAAAGTCTGTTTTTTGGAAGACACCAGAGAAGCTACAACGAGTTGATCGAAATGGACCGACGACTAAAAGCATTGATTATTATCATTCCTGTAGTTGGTGGGCTAATTATCGGAGGCTGGCTCTTTGTTACGATAATCAGTCTACAAAGCACGGGAACTGTTCACGGTTGGATGTTAGTCCGTTATGTACGGGGGAACACTGACTACGGGATAAATGACTTCGTTGATAATGGTGATGGCACGATTACCGATAACGCCACTGGTCTTATGTGGTCTCAAAATGACAGTGGCGAAGGATTCAATTGGGAAGACGCATTAGCCTGGGTTCAACAAAAGAACGACGAAAACTTCCTAGGCTATAATGACTGGCGACTACCCAACGCAAAAGAACTCCAGAGCATCGTCGATTACACCCGGTCACCAGACACTACAAATTCAGCTGCCATTGACCCAATCTTCAATGTAACCTCAATCATCGATGAAGGTGGTGGAACGAATTATCCCTTTTACTGGACTAGCACTACCCATGTAGAAGGTAATGACGGTAATTATGCCGCTTACATTGCCTTTGGTGAAGCTCTAGGATACATGCAATCATCAACGGGAGAGTATGTATTGTTGGATGTCCATGGTGCAGGAGCCCAACGGAGTGACCCTAAAACAGGTGATCCCTCAGACTATCCCTACGGTTTTGGTCCGCAAGGTGATGTGATCCGTATATACAACTATGTTCGCTGTGTTCGTGATGGACCTGAGGACGCAACTAACTATGTGATAGTTGACACGGGTCAAACCAGCTGTTATGATAATACTGACGTAATTACTCCTCCTAGTTCCGGTGCTGCATTTTATGGTCAAGATGCCCAATTTGATGGTGTTCAGCCATCCTATCAGGATAACGGCGATGGAACTGTTACGGATCTGAATACCGGGTTGATGTGGCAGCAGACGCCAGGCGACAAAGTTACCTTCGTTGATGCTGTGGACGGTGCAGAGACGTTTGAGCTTGCCGGCTACGATGACTGGCGTCTGCCCACAATCAAGGAACTTTATTCGTTGATGAACTTTGATGGCTCTACTGGGATGAGTGCTGATGATAGTGTCCCCTATCTTGATACTGATTACTTTGATTTCGAATATGGTGATACAAGCGCTGGTTGGCGTTTCATTGACGCCCAGTATTGGTCCAGCACAGAATATGTCAGTACCACAATGGGTGGTAACGCCACTGTGTTCGGTGTCAATTTTGCTGATGGACGCATCAAGGGCTATTCAAGGGATCCTAGTACTGGTGTTTCGTCCATAAGTCAATTTGTTGCTATTTTCAGTGCAATCCAGATGGCGATTCAAAAAGTGAACATAGCTTCAATCTTCCTGTAAATATCAGTTGAAATCTCGGAGGTTCTTGAATAATGAGTGAAGTTGTATCAAATGTCGATGATGTCTCAGAAAATTCATTCCTAGGGATTATTTCACGTGCACTACGAGAGAATTGGGTTGAGGCTATTCTTGTTCCCTTAGTATTCTTCCTGGGCTTTGGATTCTACTTGTGGATCTTTTTCAGGTTTCAGCTAATGCCCAATATTGATGGACCCTACTATCTGATACAAGTCCAATCTCTACTGGAGACAGGCACTCTTGTGTATGGAGATCCACCTCTAACTTTCTACCTTATGACTCTAACGACACTCATTGTTGGTGATATCAATATCGGCGTAAAAGTAGGTGTGTCCTTTTTCTGCGCCCTTTCAACAATTCCTGCCTACTTCTTAATGAAGCGAATAGGCAAGAGCGCCCTAGCAGGCATTCTGGCCATGCTATTCGTAATCTTTTCACCATTATACATTCGTATGCTAAGTGATTTTATCAAAAATGCCATTGGCGTCTGCTGGCTTTTAGCGTTCATATATTTCCTAAATGATTTGACCTTTACAAAGTTCAATAAACGCAGTCTAGGTCTTGCCACATTCTTCCTAATTCTCACAGGGTTAACACATATACTCGCCTTTGGTGTAGCTCTATTATTTCTTGGTCTTTATGCAGTCATAGGTCTGATTAAGACCCAGAACAGAAAAGCTCTATTAACAAGCATTAGCGTTCTAGCAGTAGCAACTGGTCTATTTGTCATCATTGGGTCAACCTTTTTCAGTTGGTACTTCACCGATTTTTCCAAAATCTACTCCTTCTTGAACAATCTCACAGATGTACAATCTAGTAGCATATCCCAACCTCCAATAACTGGTCCTGGAACATCCTTTGCGAATAACTTCTTTGCTTCCCTGTTGGTGGGAGGTTGGGGTGTCATTATACTTCTTCTCTCCATTGGAGGCATACTTTCTATCTACGTCTGGAAAAGGAGAGAAAAAGAAGCAATGCTCCTACTAGCCGCTGTTACAATCATTGGCGCTATCATCTGCTTCCCCCTTATCCCTGATGCATATCTTACCCGGTTTATGCTCATGCTAGTAATTCCAGCAGCTGTCATATTGAGTTATGGTCTAACAGTTCTTTGGCGACAAGACTTACTAGAAGCGAAGGTCATTGCGATTATCCTAATTATCATATGTCTATTCTTCTTTATCAGCCAAGGTTTTTCGACCGCAATGGCGATTCAGCCCACCATCAGTAACGTGGCATATCAGGATCTAATTGACATGCAAGCCTTCATTTCCTCCGATTCAGTCATTGTCATACCAAACCAACATGGTATCAGTTACTGGATTCAATATGTCGAGAACACTGACATCATTAGCATGAGTACACAGATATCTTCTGATCTTTGGGAATCCTATACTCATGTATATGGCATCTTCATAAACGGACAACTTCCTTCAGGCAACTATAGCATCATCTTCGAAGGAAACATATTCACATTAGTGGAATTTGATTCAGGTTCAAAGACAATACCATGGGCTTTCCTTTGCCTTGGACCATAAACTAAGTTGGAGGTGTAAACAAAAGTCGATTATCCATCAATAAGGCGAAGAGATTTATTACAATGGTTCCTGATGACTCTATAGGCTAATTCTGCGGAGCGGTATGGATGGCTACGCATGTCCGCCCATTGAGGCATCTTATAGGATGGCTGATTGCAGGCACCCGAGGAGGCATCACCCGTGGACACATAATAATGTCTCTTAAAGAGATGCCGCAAAACGCCAATCAGCTGGCAAAAAATCTCAAAATAGACTATCAAACTGTCCGTCACCATCTCAAAATCCTAAAAGAAAACGGGGTCATCATTTCAATGGGAGAGAAATATAGTATCACCTATCTTTTGTCACCTCAAATGGAAGCGAATTTTTCTATCTTTGAAGAGATATGGAAGAAAATTAGAAGAAAAAACAAATAGGAGACACCTTGATGACGCAAAATATATCAAAAAATGTGAAGCTGTTCCTCATCCCGGTAATAGTAATCACCGTAGCAATAATAGCAGCCATATGGGCTACTGTTTATATGCCCCCTCCAACACCACTTTCGCCTCCTGATTATCCCATATTTTTCACTCTAAAAACCATCCTTGCTTCAGTGAACATAACCCTCCTTTTGATACTCTTATCAATCTATATCGACATCTACCGCCAAACTAGGTCAAAATTCACCATTGGACTACTCATCTTCACCCTAACCATACTACTCCAGGTCCTCACCTCACACCCCGTAATACACCAACTATTCGGCTTAAGAGGAACTGGTCTTGGACCCTTTCTCGTACTCCCCGATGTTTTCACACTCATCGCATCAGTAATACTCCTGTATCTCGCTTACAAATAATCAACAAGATCAATTAGGATGACCACTTCAAAGATAGTTTCCGAAAGCTGGGAAGTCATCTTCTTGACAGGTACAGAATATGTCTAAAACTTCATTCTTCTAAAGAAAAAATTGTGAAGGACTGTTCTGGCAAGAAATCATATTTCTCTGTTACTTGATATCCGGCTTCCCCCATTTCCTCAACAATCGTTTCTTGAGGTACATAATGCCCAAAGGTCCTACGAAAAAGTCCCCCGCGCCGATACTCAATTATGGAAATTCGCCCTGACGGTTTCAGTACGCCTTTCAAAGTTTTGAAATACTCTACCCGATTTGACAAATGATGATACACGTTTCGCGTAAAGATTAAGTCCACCTTTTCAGTCAGAACAGGTACACTTTCTTTTGTAAGGATTGTTCTAATATTATCCAGACCTTTCTCTTTAGCACTATCTCTAATGAATTCTAAAAACCCCGGATTTGTATCAATCGCATAAACTATCCCCTCTTTTCCCACAACTTCTGCAAATCTCAAAGAGAAGTAGCCGCCCCCCGCTCCAATATCT
>JABXGU010000667.1 GCA_016550415.1 archaeon
AAACGTGAATCGCAGCCCAGTCCCTCCTCTCCTCCTCCAAACCAAGCTCGGCAGCCACCCTGATGAACTCTCTCGCCAAGGAGCCCCCGCCAACAACGGCGACAACCTCATGCCCCTGCAGTTTCAAATCCTTCAGCAAATCAACATATCTGCCTATCAGCTGCGCGTTGAGGGGAGAAGCCACCACCGAGCCGCCAACACGAACCACAACCCTCATAGTGTGAAACCTCTACCAGATAGTTCACTGCAACCAATAATATAACATTCGCTGCCTTAACGTTTTTAACCTTTCAACCGTAAACAGCTTCTCGCCTTCAAACCCAGATTCTGTCCGTTTCTATGTTTCTGTGTCAGTTGCTCGCTGTTTTGGGCGGTCTCAGTTTAAAGAATATACGCCATGAGGTACGTTATGGGTTATCATTCGGGTTTAGTTGCTTTCTTAATCTTTAGAAAGTAAGCCAGAAAGGCTGCTCCAACTACAGCTACTATCACAATGGCGCCTATAACCCATGTAATTAATGATGTGCCTATTGTGAAGTATATCGTTTCGGATTTTCCCATATCTCCTGAAGTGTCATTTGCGTAGACAGTTAAGCTATGTGAACCCTTAGATAACTCAGTTAGATTTAAGGTGTTTTCTGTTATGGTTACATTGTTTTGTCCGTCTAGACTGTAGCCCATCCATGAAGTTGCTTCATTGACAGTGAAGTTTAAGGAAACACTGTCTGTGATATATGTCATGTTTTCTGGTGAACTTACGCAAATATCTGGAGGATACAATAATAGAACTCTCGCCACTTCAATGTCAACTGGTTCTGTTAAAGGGAATCTATCAATGTTCACTTCATTGATAAAGAAAGGAACATCCCAAATACCTGAACCATCAACTTCCGTTGCATTAGAATATCTAGAGGTATAATCACTCCAGTAATTTCCTTCAACATCATTATCCCATGTATTACCTTCATAAGCTCCCCCGCTTATAAGCAACCATGGATTGGAAACCTGAAGTCCTTCTGCTTTATTATTGATAAAGTTGTTATAATAAAAAGTATTGTTATATGCGCCAGACCAACGAATTGCATAACCATCATTATCGACAAACGAATTTCCAACAATTAAATTTTCACAACATCCTATTGCACTAATGCCCAAAATGTTGGCTGTAAAAATATTGCTAGATATAACATTATCTTGCGAACGGCTAAGATCGATACCCGGATTATTACCTGTAAAATTGTTATTTAATATCAAAATGTTGTTCGAACCACCATACCCAGCATGCTGTTTGTTGTATCCAGACAATGTGATTCCATATGCATTATTCACGATGTCATTTTCTAAAATACTAATATTGGTGGATTCCGCCATCCTTATCCCTGAATAGAAACTGTTTATTATTTTATTACCGGTAACATTGATGCTTTCACAAGATCTGATTTCGATAGCATTTCCATTATCTTCAAAATGATTATTCTTTATCTGTGAATCTCTCGTTGAATATAGAATAATTCCGTTACCGTTGTTTGAAATTTCCAGGTTCTGTATCATTATTCCTGAGCAATTTGCTAAAGCCACAAAACCAGCCTGTGATGGAATCGTCTTATTATGTTGATATATCCAATAATAGATTGGTTTACCATTCACTGTATTTGAAGTATCAATGTCCTGAATAAAACCTGAAGGGTAATTGAATCTGATTTCAAAATTTTCTTCGTTATCATATATTTGGTTATTTCTTAGCACATTGTTGTTGCAGCCGAAATTAAGACTAAATCCCACATTGTTGCCTGTTACCACGTTTCCAGAAATATAATTATTGTCTGATAGATGGAATAGAATCCCATATTCGTTAAATCCAGTCACTGTGTTATTTATTATTTTGTTGCCAGATGAAATTCCAATCCAAATTCCAACTTGAAAACCATCTTCGTTATTACTTGTGATTGTATTTCCAATGATTGTGTTGTTTGATGCACTTCTATACTCATTGCCCTCTTTGATAAGGTCAATGCCAAGGCTGAAACCTGTTATCTTCAAATTTTGGATTGTCACATTGAACCTTTCTGACAAAACTACTCCATAGCTGCTCCTAGCGTCTTTTTGAATGATGCCAAAGCCTTTTCCATCAATTGTTATGTTATCTCTTTGAACTGAAAGTCCTCTCGCAATACTGGAGAATTCGATATTGTCTGTTAGATAATAGAAGTCTCCGTTTCGTTGTATCTTATCAGTCCCCTCAATTGAACCGTCTGGTTTTATAGCAATAGCTGGATTTATTGCTTTGACGGGTTTGATATTTGGCAGAATAGCAATCATTGAACCTATAATCAGTAATAGAATAAGAACGGTCCCTTTACTCCCCATCATCGATACCATTATTACTTCCAAATTAAGAAAGTAAAAGGATTTTTGTCAAGAAACTTTGACCAAAATGTATTGGCTGCTAGTCAAGAAACCTTGACCAAAGGCACTCCATCAAGTTACCATGTTATTAGATGGAGTATCTGAACTTGAACCTTAGTAGCGCACGCAGAATTAACCGAATTCTTTTATGACAAAAGCAAAAAAGGATGTTGCGGAATAAAATCGGGTGATGTCCCCATCATTTAGGGAACATTCGCTGCTGCCCGAAGATTCAAAGGCTTATAACGATTCGCCGCCATAAAATAACAAACAAAAATTGTCCACCTTCATCCTCGGTGAAAAAAATGAATGAAGTTGAAGTGGTCTTTTTGGGGACAGGAGGCGGAAGATTCACCACCATAACCCAAAAAAGAAGAACCGGAGGAATCCGCATCCTATCCAACCGCCTCAACCTTCACGTCGACCCCGGTCCAGGCGCCCTCATCTACTCACTGGA
>JABXGU010000668.1 GCA_016550415.1 archaeon
GGATAAACCTGATGTGGATTCTATTGAAGGACTTAGTCCAGCCATTTCCATCGATCAGCGCTCGGCTGGAGGTAACCCGCGTTCGACCGTTGGAACTACCACCGAGATTTATGATTATATGCGCTTGCTCTGGGCTCGTATCGGGATACCTCACTGTCATAAATGCGGACGAAAAATTTCACCGCAATCTGCCCAGCAGATTGTTCGGAATATAATGGGTTTTGGGGAAGGGAAACGGATTCGTATACTTTCACCTGTTGTGCATGGGCGAAAGGGAACCTATAAGCGGCTATTCAAAAAACTCCAGGGCGAGGGTTTCATTCGAGTCCGAGTGGATGGAAAGGACCATAGAGTTGACGAAGACGAAATTGAGCTGGATCGCTACAAACTTCACACAATAGAAATTATTGTAGACCGGCTTGTGATTAAACCCTCTGTTGAGCAGCGACTTACTCAGTCTGTTGAGACAGCACTAGAATTTGGTAAGGGCCTGGTCACCGTTGACGTGGAAGGCGACCAAGAGTACTTGTTTAGTGAATCTGCGGGTTGTCCGGTCTGTGGAGTCAGCTTTCCTGATCTGGCGCCGCGACTTTTCAGTTTCAACTCCCCCTATGGTGCATGTCCTGAATGTAAGGGTCTGAGCTATACCCTTGAAGTGGATCCTGAACTTGTAATTCCAGATAGAAACAAATCGGTAATGGATGGTGCTTTTGCCTGTTATTCCTTTCCAGTACGGGGGTGGAGGCTAAGAAGCCTTACCAGTATTGCCAATCACTTTGGTTTTAGTCTAGATACTCCCTTCAAGGATCTCTCTCCAGAGCACCAGAATATTCTTCTCTATGGTTCTGGTGACGAACAAATAAGATTCGAACATCGAGGAGTAACAGATTCCGGTCGTAAGTGGGAATGGATAACTGAACAACCTACTATGGGTGCAATCCCTGGGCTGAAATATCGCTACACTGCCACACGATCAGAAATTGTCCGCCAAGCTATTACTGAATTTATGGCGCAGCTTCCCTGTCCTGTCTGTAAAGGAAGACGCCTTCGCCCTGAAGCACTGGCAGTAACCATAAACGGAAAAAGTATAGACCAAATTGTTCAGCTATCAATCATCGATACACTACAATTCTTCGGAAATCTCAAATTAACAAAGAAAGAAACCAAGATTGCTCGATTAACCTTACGTGAGATATCCCAGCGTCTTCAATTCCTCTCAGCTGTGGGTCTAGACTACTTGACTTTGGACCGACTTTCTGCCACCTTAGCTGGAGGCGAAGCTCAACGTGTCCGGCTAGCTACACAAATAGGGTCGCGCCTTGTTGGAGTAACCTACATTCTTGATGAACCCAGTATTGGGCTACACATGCGAGATAATGAACGATTACTTTCCATGCTTCTCCAACTCCGTGACCTTGGAAATACGGTTCTTGTTGTAGAACATGATGAAGGCTTTATCAGAGCGGCAGATTGGATAATAGATCTCGGACCTGGAGCTGGTATTCATGGTGGACAGGTTGTTGCTGAAGGGACCGTCAGCGACATTATCGAAACTCATCAATCAGTGACTGGTCAATTCCTGCGTGGTGAAAGGCATATACCTATTCCCTCCAATCGCCGTCGAGGAAATGGTGATGCCATTCAACTAAAAGGTGCTCAACACCGTAATTTGAAAGGCATTGATGTGACTTTTCCATTAGGGACATTCATTTGTGTCACTGGTGTTTCTGGTTCTGGAAAGAGCACTCTCGTTACGGACACTCTATATCTGGCACTTGTTCGGGAGTTCCGGAAACGCCGCAGAAGCAGTTCTGAGAGGAGAATATCAGGATTAGGCATAAAACCTGGCCCATACGATGAACTCCTTGGCGTTGAACAAGTAGACAAAGTCATACTTGTTGACCAATCTCCAATTGGTCGGACACCACGCTCTAACCCTGCAACATATACTGGGTTATGGACGCCAGTCCGGGAACTATTTTCTAAGACTGAGGAAGCTCGCAAACGTGGTTATAAACCTGGAAGGTTCAGTTTCAATGTTAAAGGTGGTCGTTGTGAAACATGTGGCGGGGGAGGTGTGTTAAAAATAGAGATGCAATTCCTGCCTGATGTCTATGTTAATTGTGAAGAATGCCATGGCAAACGGTTCAAAGAAACGCTCCAAGTTCGCTTCAAGGGCAAGACCATCTATGAAGTCTTACATATGACAGTTGATGAAGCTTACGAGTTCTTCGAGCCTATCCCTAAAATTGCCAGGATTTTGAAGACTCTTCAAGATGTTGGACTTGGCTATTTGGAAATTGGACAGCCCTCTCCTACGTTAAGTGGTGGTGAAGCCCAACGAATCAAATTGAGTCGTGAGCTTGGAAAACGAAGTACTGGGCAAACACTATACATCCTAGATGAGCCCACCACTGGATTACACCATGCCGACACACAGAAATTATTGGATGTTTTGAACCGTTTAGTAAATGTGGGCAATACGGTTATTGTGATCGAACATCATCCTGATGTTATAAAATGTGCAGACATTGTCATCGACTTAGGTCCTGAAGGCGGTGACGAAGGTGGTGAAGTTGTCGCATATGGTTCTCCCGAGGATGTTGCTAAAGTCGATAAATCTTACACTGGCATAGTTCTTCGTAAGGTTTTGGATCAGGCGGCTGTCAAGCAAAAATCTCATGCTTCTGTTACTGCCAATTAACATAGGGATAATATTGTAAGAGCAAATTGAATATTTCTTGGTTCACAATAGGTTAGATGAAAATCATAGAGATAGGACGAAAAAGATGAATATTGAGCAGGAGCTTGAGCAGTTACCGGACAAACCGGGTGTCTATATTCTATATGACAGCGAAGAACGGGCAATCTATGTTGGCAAAGCTCGGTCATTAAAACGAAGGGTCCCTGCTCATTTCCGGGGTCTAACTAAAGGTCAAATACTTACACCCATTGGACAAAATGCAAGAGATATTGAAGTAATCGTGACTGCCAATGAATCTGAAGCTTTAGTCCTTGAAGATAATCTGATTAAATCGCATAAACCTCGATTCAATGTTCGGCTGAAGGACGACAAGAGCTTCCCATATCTTCGAGTTACTCTAGCTGAAGATTTTCCCCGCGCAGAAAAAACTCGTAACATTGTACAGGATGGTAGTCGATACTTTGGTCCCTACTCCAATGTCAAGGCATTAGATGGGCTCATAAAATCTATCATAAGAGTTGTGCCATTAGCTACGTGTCGTAGAACTATCATACCTGGTAAACGCCAGCGTCCTTGTCTGAAATATGACATCGGACGGTGTGTTGCTCCATGTGTTAGCAAAATATCCAAGGCTGAGTACTCAGATATTGTAAGCCAATTCATCCTCATGTTGACAGGACGACATGATGAACTGGAACACCAGTTACGTCAACTTATGGCTTCTGCCTCAAAAGCTCAAGAATATGAGAAGGCTGCTCGCTTCCGGGATCGTTTGCATGCTGTGCAATTGGGGAGACAAGCTCAACGGGCGACAATCTGGAATAAGCTGCCTGGTCACCGAGATGTGATAGGTTTTGCCCGTAAAGGTTCTGATGCACTTATTCAGTTGCTTGTCGTACGTGCAGGGCGAATAGTTGGACAGCAGCCATTCCCCCTAAATGCACCCTCTTCCCAACCGGATAGTATTGTACTGGAAGCTTTCCTTAAACAATACTACTTACGTGCCACTGAGATACCTAATGAAGTCATCATACCTGCAAAAGTGCAAGACAAAAGCTTCTTGGAGAAATGGTTAACTGAAAGACGCAAAGACAAAAACGCTGTTCGAATTCTACATCCTACAAGAGGTCCAAGAAAAAGACTCGTTGATATGGCAAATGAGAATGCTCAATTTCATCTGCAGCAATTAGTGGAGCGTATAGCCGCAGATGAACTACGTCTACAACGGGCTTACTCTGAACTTGTAGAACAGCTTCAGTTGCCTCAAGAACCTCAACA
>JABXGU010000669.1 GCA_016550415.1 archaeon
GTCACAAAAACCACGCGCAGGTCCTATGGACATCTACCCACTACTGCCACAAACCAACTGCAAAGAATGTGGAGAAGCAAATTGCATGGCATACGCAACAAAGCTAGCCGAGTATACAATCGAACTCTCCGCTTGTAAGCCCTTATTTGGGGAGGCAAAATATTCAGAAAAGCTGGCAAAGCTAAAGGAGTTGATGCGACCACCTGTAAAAGAAGTCATTATCGGCATTGGTGACCATCAGGTGAAGATTGGGGGCGAGCTTGTACTCTTTCGCCATGATCTCCGGTATATTCATCCTCCTGCATTCTTTATAGATGTCCCAGATACAGCGTCATCTAAGGCAATTGAAAAGCGTGTAAAAGAAATTGAAGAATGGACTTACATCTACATTGGTATGAACTTGCGTCTAAACGGTATTGCCCTCCGCTGCGTCTCTGGTGACCCAGCAACCTTTGCAAAAGCAGCGGAAAAATTGGGGAAAATCACAGAGTGGCCTATTATTCTCTGTTCATTGAATCCAAAGGTGTTAGCAGCAGGATTAGAAGTGTTAGGATCAAAACGTCCCCTCATCTATGCAGCAACCAAAGAGACGTGGAAAGAGCTAGGCAACCTTGCTATCAAACATAAGTGTCCCTTGGCTATCTATTCGCCAGGTAATTTAGATGACTTGAAATCGTTGGCTACAACAGTTGACCAGATGGGTGTTGATGTAGTGCTTGATCCTGGCAATGAGTTTGGTGCTGCACTTGGTGCTACTGTTGATGATTTTAGTATGCTCCGACGGACAGCAATCCGTGAGCGAGATTTAGAAGTTGGCTTTCCTTTGATGGCAACTCCTATCTCTGTTTGGGGCGATTATAAAGAGGGAGAAGCACCGGAATTAGCCAAATGGCAAGAAACGCTTGCAGCTGCAGCATTAATTACTCGCTACGCAGATATCATTGTATTTCACAGTTTGGATATGTGGGTTCAGCTGCCACTTACATTTCTACGAACCAACCTTTACACTGACCCTGTGAAACCTGTTGCAGTTGAGCCTGGACTCCGAGAAATGGGTAGCCCTGATTCTGACTCGCCAGTAATGTATACCTCAAACTTTGCATTAACTTATTTCACAGTAGAATCTGACATTAAACAAGCAGGAATCGATTGCTGGCTTATTGTGGTGGACACAGAGGGGCTCAGTATTCAATCCGCAGTTGCGGGTAGAAAATTAACAGCAGATACGATTGCTGAAGCCATCAAAGAGTACAAAGTCGAGGAGAAGGTTTCCCATCGTATTCTCATCAGCCCGGGTATGGCTGCACGCTTAAGTGGCGAAACAGAAGAAGCTTCAGGCTGGACTGTGAAAGTGGGTCCCAAGGATTCTAGTGGAATCCCCCAATACATTCGTGACGGTCTTTGGAAAGAGAAGTAATTCGCAACTATTTGAAGATGTAATTTAACTTCGCTTTTGTTGGGCGAATTGTTCAAGTACCTGCTCCTGTCCATGTGTTTCTATTGAGTAGGGTCGTTTCTGGCGAACCTCTAGAATCGCCTCTTCGGCAGTTAAACCTTGGCTAATCAAATACGCAGCAAGAAAGGTGCCTGTACGCCCTAGGCCCATAAAACAATGAACAGCTACTGGGCGTCCTTGAACACGATTTTTTTCGACTAGCTTCACAAATTCATTAAGTTGATCAACGGTGGGAGTACCAAAGTCTCGAACTGGAATGTGATGGTATTCCAACCCTGCTGCTCTAATTGCATCCTCATCAAGGCGTTCTAACATCACTGTAACTAATACAAGAACTCCAGCATTTGCTAGACGCTGAATGTCCTGTAAACTGTTGGGTTGATCTGCACCTGCAAGGACTCCTGGGATTATCCAACCGAAATTATGCATTTAAAGTTACAATCCTGAAAATGTTCGTAAAAAGCTGGTGAGGTTTGTTAAATAGTATTTCGACTTGTCAAAATACTTCCTAAGTCACTTCTCCAGGTCAGTGTTATCAGGTATTTCTATAGCTGTTCAGAAAGTTCTCGAAGCTGCTCTATCATTCTCAACCTATCTGTGATGTCTCTGTAGATTCCACGATAGCCGTTTAGGTTACCTTTTTCGTCTAGAATGGGATGCCCTCTTGCCTCCAATACAATTGTGGAGCCATCGCGGTGGCGGAAACGACTTACGACAGCGCGGATTGGAGTTTTTTCCTTGAATGAAGCAATATAGACTTCTAGGGTTGTATTTAGCTCGTCAGGGTGGAGGAAGTCAAAAGGTGTACACCCTAGTATTTGTCCAACAGAGTAACCGAGTATATCTTCGACAGCATTGTTGGAATAGGTGAAGTAACCTTGGGCATCCATCTCCCATACCCAGTCAGAAATTTCCTCAACAAGTGCACGGAACTTTTCCTCAGATTCCTGTAGAGCCTGCTCTGCATGTTTGCGTTCATTGATGTCAATATAAGTTGCTTGAACAGCAGGTTTCCCTTTGTACTCAATAAGGCTAGCATAGACCTCCAACCAGCGCACTACACCATCCTTCCGGACAGCACGAAATTCGTAGTTTTGAGGTACATCTTTTCCTTTCAACCGAGCCCGATAGCGACCCCAAACAATGGGTTGATCTTCAGGATGAACATAAGCCTGCATTTCCTTAGGTGACCAAGCTAACATCTCCTCAATTGTATACCCGAGGATGTCAGCGAAGGTTTGGTTTGCGAAAACGATTCGGTTATCTTGTATAATTACTAGGCCTTGAAGCGAGAATTCTACAAGCGAGCGATATGCTGTCTCAGTATGTTTACGATCTGTATTATCTATAACAGCGACTAATACTGCAGGCTGCCCCTTGTATTTTGTAAGACTTGAGTAAAGTTCAGACCAGCGTATTGTTCCATCTGTGCGTATAAAACGGAACTCATAATGTTGTGGAACAGGTTTTCCAGCCAAACGGTCCTTCAAACGTCCAAAAACCAGCGCCCGGTCTTCAGGATGAATAGAATCATTAATTTCTTGAGGAGAAAGAGCTAACAACTCTTCGATAGAATATCCGCTGAACTCAACAAAGGCTTGATTGGCATACACAATGCGGAGATCTTGGAGTATCACGAGACCTTGCAGGGAGTTCTCTACCATAGCCCTGAACTTCGCTTCAGATTCCTGAAGAGCCTTTTCAGCCATTTTCTGTTCAGTTATGTCTTCCAAACTGCCTTCATAGAACATAACACGTCCTTCAGCATCATGTACAGCCCGTGCACTATCTCGCACCCAGATAATCTGTCCATCTTGTCGGCGAAATTGAACTTCGAAGCCCCGTACAATTCCTTCCCGTTCCATAAGGGTTTGCCACTCTTTGCGAGCTTTGGAATCAACATAGAACTCATCTGCATTAATTGCCAGTAATGACTCCTTTTTCTTAGCCCCTAAGAGCTGCAATGTTGCAATATTAACGTCTAAGATTCGTCCATCACGAGTCGTTCGATAAAGCCCTACAGGAACACTGTCAAACAGATTACGATGACGAGCCTCAGATAATTGAAGTGCTGCTTCTGCTTGCTTACGTTCGGTAATATCCATTACTACAACTTTGAGAATGGATTTGCCCTCAATTTGAGAGATAGTATTTACTATGTCAACCCAGCGAATTGGACCTTTCTTTGGTCTAAATCGAAGCTCAAGACGTTCTGAGGGTACTTTTCCCTTACTCAGATCTTTGTACCGGTGGAGTGCAGCATCTTGGTCTTCTGTGACTACTAGTTTAACGAAATCTTTCATCTGCCAATTATTTATTGTCCGCAATGAATAGCCAGATAGCTTTTCTAGGGTAGCATTGGCATAGATGACTTTTTTATTTTGGAAAATAATGATGCCTTGGGGAGAGTTATCTGCAAGTAATTTGAACATATTTAGCTCAGCCTTTAATCCAGCTGAAGCACTTCTTTGAGAAGAAACCATCTCATAACACCTGTAAGGATGATGGGAAGAAATTAGGCCGACCCTTAGTCACTAGATTTTTGGAGGCTACGAACCTTCTGTCTTTGCAGTCCCAATAATTCCCAAATAATATAACCTAGGGAACTTGATATTCCTTTCGTAGATTCTGGATATTATATTAAACTAAGAAATTGTCAAGCAGAAGCCATAAAATAAGTTAGGACTAGTCTTCAAATTATGATGAATTGAGGAAGCAATCACGGTGAAAGGTGAATCAGCACGATTTTACGATTTAGTAGTTGTCGGACATCTTGTAATTGATTATACCATTTCACATATTGAACAGCGTGTGGCTCTTGGGGGTCCACCTGCGTATGCAATGGTTGCTCGGTCTCTAGGTCTTGAACATGTTGGTTTGGTTACTGTAATTGGTTCAGACTTCCCTGACGAATATTTCCAACAGCTAGTTAATGCTGGTTTGAATCTTGAAGGAGTGCGCCGTGGTCGTATCACCACACGTTTTACGAATAGGTACTTTGAAGATAAGGAGCGTGTCCAGCAGGCAACCGCGGTTGCTGATTCCATAGATATCTCAGATTTTCCATCTGATTATTGGAAGACAAAATGGATGAATTTTAGTCCTATTCTTCAAGAAATTGACCCGAAAATGATTATCCTAGCAAAACAACGTGGAGCAATAGTTACTGTGGATATCCAAGGCTACGTCCGCTGCCGCAATCCTAACCAAGATAATCGTGTTAAGCCTTGCCCCTGGAAAGACTTTCCAGAAGTAGCAGTTAATATTGATGTTCTAAAGGCTGACATTGACGAGATTAGTAGGCTCACAAGTCTTTCAAACATTAGGAAAGCTAGTCAATCAGCCTATGCAGCAGGCTGTAAGATAATTCTAATTACAGATGGCCAACGAGGTTCCTACATCTATTATAACGACAACCTCCATACAATCCCTGCACTTCCACCACAGCGTACTATTGATCCCACTGGTTGCGGTGACATATTTAATATCAGTTTCATGATAGAATACCAACGCACTAATCGTCCCCTCTGGTCCGCCTACTTTGCCGCTACAAGTGCTTCATTTAATATAGAGACTCCAGGTCCCACTGATTTCCCAACACACAAACAAGTAACAGCACGACTCAACAGATTTCTAAAGCAACCAAAGAACCTTCATCATCATGAAATCCTTAGAAAGGAAAAGGAAGACTCCTGAACATGACTTATGGCGAGCTTGATGATAAAGCACTTTCATGGGCAACTGAAAGTGCATTTGGTGTTAATGCTGAATCTATGCCCAAACAAGTAGTTATCTGTCCAATCCGCATAGAGAAATTTTTCAAAGAATTCCATGAAGTACTTAGCGAAAATAAACTGGACCAAGAAGAAGTAAAAAGTGGTTTTCAGGTGAAGGGAGGAGAAAGACAGGTATTATTCTGTAGGGGAGGCATGGGGGCATCAATGTTTGCAGATTTAAGTTACATTCTCTGCCATTGTAAAAATATTCAGGAAATAATCTTCGTTGGTACAGGTGGAGGACTTGGTCATAATATTGAAACCGTTGACATTAACATTCCTCTCTTATGCCTTAGGCTTGATAAAGTGCTTGAAGTCTTGTTACCA
>JABXGU010000670.1 GCA_016550415.1 archaeon
GGTCATGGGTGGTGGCGGCAAACATTGGACTTTGCCTCGATGAAACCGAATATGTATGTCGACTTTTCTGGATGGCAAGGCGTATACCAAACTGATCCTGGATATGTGACGAATGTACTTCGTTCTGCCATTGACACTCTCGGTCCTTGGCGGGTGCTCTTCGGCTCCGATGGAGCCCTCCTCAACGTCATTATGCCACTCCCCGAATGGGTCAATACAATCCAAAACCTCAATTCCGTTGGAGTTGCGAAATTCACTGATGAAGAACTTGCTATCATCTTAGGGAAAGCAGCAACTCACCTCTTTTCATTATAGTTACTTAATTCCTTACTCCTGTTGGCAATAGTAGGCCTCCAGTACATTGCTGGAATACAACAGGAAGGCGGTCATTTGTCGACCGTTGTTATGATTGCCGCTTTGGTTGGGCATATAACTGAGTAACCCATATGATTGGGCGTTCAAAACTGTAGGATAATAGTCAATTAAGGCAAATAGTACTATGAGTCCTAAAAGGTGAGTTTCATGAATCGGAAGTGGTTAGGGCTTTTAGCAGTTCCAATCGTACTTGGAATTCTTCTTGCCTCTCCCTTTATTTTCGGCTTCTTTATCCCCAGTCCGCCCATTGATGATGGCGACCTTGGGACAACGCTTTCAAGCTTCATGGAAGATAAGGCTTCTGATATCCTTGCGGTCCAAATACTGGGCAACTCTACTGATATCGTCTATCCTGAACTAATGGCAGCTTTATTTATCCCCGTTTCAGCGGGCGTGTGGAATGTGTCTGCCACCTTTCTCAATGACTCGCTGGGACCTTATAGTATAACGTTCTACGACGAATCATTCCTTACCACGCTTGCCGAAGTGGAAAACATCAACAATGCCATTTATTCCGGACTAGAGGCTACCACGCCTTCCTCTGACTCAATAGCTGATCTACTGTATTCTATTGGCTTTGGCCTAGACATCTTATACACTGATGGCACTTGGATTCAACTCTTCTCACTACAAAGCCCGACTGGTCATATCGTGTTCCTCAATGGCACCTATACCGGCACACCGAGTCCCACCCATCCCTTTGACGGGACATTTATTTCTCGTGATCAAAACTGGTTGAACGGAATCCTCTTAGAACCCGCAACCGCCCTCAATGATTTAATTTTAGCCATGAACACCGTGTTTGTCAATCATCTAGGCTGATGCGACAACTACTCTATTCATTTAAGGCTGGTTTCTAGCGGTAATTCATTGTTTGGCCTTGATGCGTTGTTGGCGCCGATAGGTCTGATACCGCTTCAGGAAGAAGGCAGCAAACGCTATCACGAAGAGCACGTTCATAATGATAAGAATGCCCAGGTTCTGAAAGTCGGTACCTGGCAACAGATTCGCATGTACGATGACGAAGATGAGAACAACGTAAATGAGCATATGGAAATACCGCCAGTACCTGGGAACCATTAACCGTAGTAACGCGGCTGCAGTAACGATGTAGATAATATAGAGGGCTGGACGCCCCGCGAGCGACCAGAAAGTATACCAATCATCAAATCGGGGAATGAAGACAGCTAAATCCATTTGTTGAATCGCAAAAAACACTGGGTGCAATGTCGCAAAAACTAGTCCAAAGATTGCAAACAAGTGGTGTATCCGGATGAATGGGCGACCAAATAATACAGTGATTTCTTTAAGAAAAGGAGTCATCGCGCTAGCAATGGCAAGCGCCATAAACCCATAGAGGGCACAGAGTCGAATCACGAAGTCTACTGGATCAGTGAAGGCTGTGAAGAATGCCAGAACCGTCACGAGAATGTAGAGCAGTAAGATACCGAGAAGGAGAAGCCAGCCGTTCCGTTTGAACAACATTTTGTCAACCTGTTTGCTCCTTGGGACTTCTGCTTCTTTAAATGAATAGGGTCCAGGTTTCAATTCAGGGAGAACTTTTACTACTTCAAGAACTCGTGTGTGTGGAGGCTCGACGAGTTTATAGGCTTCAGCGGTACTTTTTGGGGTCTAATCTTCTCATTTTTTTAATCGGTGTAAACCAGGTGCTACCCAGTATCATCGGAGATTCTTTTACCAAGTTGGTAATAGTTGAAGTCTCCTCCTGAAGCCCAAATAATGGGATGGATTCTCCGCA